>JACQHT010000109.1 GCA_016198835.1 Planctomycetota bacterium
GAAGAGATGCGGGAACTCGATAGAAGGGCAATAGAAGACTACGGCATTCCCAGCATAATACTGATGGAAAATGCAGGAAGGGACGTGGCTCTCGAGGTTTTAAAGATGCTAAAGAAACCAGAGGAGGCAAAGGTCGCCATCCTCTGTGGCAAGGGCAATAACGGCGGGGATGGCTTTGTCGTAGGACGCCATCTTTATAATAATGGGGTAACCGTGGATGTTTATCTTACTGCAAAGATTTCTACCGTGCTTTCAGATGGTGATGCAGAGACAAACTTAAAGATTCTTTTGAATATGGGATTCAACGTTAAAGAAATCTGTACTGCTGATGTAGGGGCAATTCATGAATTGCCCCTACAAATTATTCCGCAGCTTTCAAAATACTCCGTAATAGTTGACGCCCTTTTTGGCACGGGGCTGACAGGGGCGGTAAGAGAACCAATAAAATCCCTGATAGAAGGCGTGAACACATTGAATGTTCCCATCGTTGCGGTTGACATTCCATCTGGATTGGATTGTAACACCGGGGAGGTACTTGGCGCTGCAATTAAAGCCACAAAAACCGTTACGCTGTGCTGTCCCAAGGTTGGATTCTTTCATAATGCAGGTCCGAGTTGTGTAGGAGAGTTGGTGACGGTAGACATCGGTATCCCCAGAACACTGATTATTTAGAAAGGAGGGTGGTTATATATGTAAAATTATTGATGTTTTCTCCATGGGATGTAATGCGGGAATAGTTGTTGCAGTTAATGTATAGGAAGACTTGTAGGGGCAGTGCAAGCCCTGCCCAAAAGGAGGGTGCAGTCCCCCTGAGGTGGACGCCCCTACCTGATAATAGGAGGAAAAGAAAATGAAAAGGTGGAAAATAGTTGGTTTATTGTTACTGGCAGCTTTTACAACCCTCATGGTGTTTAAATGTATTTCCTTCTCTCAAGAACCACACATGCCACCTTATACGCCACACCAGCCGCCACACTACCCGCCTGATTTAACACCCCCGCAGCCTTATATACCACCTGCGTGGCATGAGAAACTGGATGCCACACACCGGTTTTTTAACCGGTTTGAACTGGTACTGGACGGTGCTGCTGTCCTTGACAAGGAAACAGGGCTTGTCTGGGAGCGCTACCCAGAGCCACAAGCATTTACCTGGAACCTCGCGGTCTGGTATTGTTATGACAGGACTATAGGCGGTCGTAAAGGATGGCGGCTCCCCACGATTGAGGAACTTGCAAGCTTGGTGGACGAGTCAAGAGAGGTGTACTCAGGAAAAGAGGAAGAATGGGAAGAAGGGAAAATTCCAGCCCTCCCCCCAGGGCATCCCTTTATTGGTGTGCAGCCGGGCTTTTACTGGTCAGCTACTACCTATACTCCTCCTTGGCCTGCCCCTGCTGGCGTCGGTGCCAGAGACGCATGGGGCGTGGACTTCGGCGTTATGCACTACTTCGACTTTGAGCGTCATGGCGCGGTGTACGGCAGCGCTAAGTCCAACGAAAGATATGTTTGGCTTGTCCGCGGCGGACATGGGTATGATGCTTATTGATTAAGATAGGCAAAAAGGTTAAGAGGCTGGGCTATAGGCTTAAGGCTGAAGGGGTTAAGGATTTTTTCCTTCAGCCTTCAGTCCTCAGCCCGTGTTTGCAATTAATAGTTCGGTGAGATGCCATTTTTAAACTCAAGAAACGAACAAAAAAACTGCTTGCACGGGTTCTGAAATAAGAATATAATCGTTTTGGTTTGGGATTGTTGGGGAATTTTAAACTTGTTCCTGACAGGTTCAGGAATAAGTCTGCAAATTCTTAAAAACTCTAATAATTTCAATATGTAGGAGAAATTTGTTATGAAACGTTTAGAAGCAAGGTTGATTGACAATACACATTTAGAGTTAAAAGAACCTATGCCGAAAGGGTTGGATGAAGTTGTTGTAAAGATTAAGGAATCGGGTAAAAGTTCTGTCAAAGCGTCCAAGTTTTTTGGCATGTGGAAGGACAGGGAAGATATTAAGGATGGTTTATCGTATGTCATGGAGCTCAGAAGAAGGTCGAGATACTAACCAATGGCTAACCTTCTTGTTGATACAGATGTGTTAATAGATATTTCTAAAGGGATTTCTACCGCAGCAGAATTTTTAGATAATTTAAAAGGTGCTGTGTATATTAGCATAGTTTCCGCGATGGAGCTAATCGCCGGGGCGAGAGATAAACGAGAGCAAAGAATTATAGAAGAGTTCATTAATGGTTATCAAATCAAGGAATTATCTAAACCAATTGGTAATAAGGCTTATGAGTATTTAAAGCAATACTCCAGGTCTCATGGTTTAGTTGCGATGGATGCAATTGTTGCGGCTACAGCAGTTGTGAATGATTTAAACCTGGTGAGCAAGAATGAGAAACATTTTGGACCACTGAAAAATCTAAAATATCTTAAGGCAAAGTATTGAAAACTATACTTCGTAAGTGTGTTATTTTAGAATACTTCCTTTAAATCTATTAATAAGCCTTTTAGAAGTGGGGAGGATAAAGGTGTATTTATATTATAAATTCCCAATGTTTTGTAACCATCTTCGGCAAGGCTTAATACCTCTATGTTTTGCCCCTCTGGGTCAACAATCCAGTACTCCTTCACGCTGTATTTAAAATATAGCTTGCGTTTAATTTCCCTATCGCGGTAACTAATCTTTGGAGAGAGAATTTCTATTAGCAAATCAGGTGCGCCTTTTATATTATCCTTTGTGATGATATTCTTTCGCCCTTTCGACACAAAGATAATATCAGGCTGGACAACATCTTCGTCAGAAAAGACTACATCAAAAGGTGCAAGATAAACTGAACCTAATTTATTCTTCTTGACGAAGCCATATAAGATGAATCCAAGTTCACCCGAAATGCGTTGATGGTATTCATTTTGTGAAGGTATCATGAAAAACTCTCCCTCTATGAGTTCGTACCTCTTCTCCTCGGGCATGTGCATGTAGTCCTGATATGTAAATTTAACCTTTAGATTTGGGCTTGCCATATCTCTCACCTTTCCCTCGCCAATTCTTATGGGACAATATCCTCTAACGTTCCAAGTTTGCAGACTTGCGGAAAAAGTTGAGCAAAGCTCATTCGAGTCGCAAACCATGCGTCAGGCAATACGGCGGCATTTTAGTTTTCAGGTTTGCGGTTCTCGTTCTTTGCCATAAGTTATTTGCGTTTCCAGACGCCCTTCTCTTCTACCCAGCCATAGCGAGCATTTCCATCTTCCTTGTGGACGGTAATCTCGGTCACCTCAAGACCTGCCTTAGTTTCTTGCATGAAGATGTCCAGGTCGTAGAGGTGTCCATCTGGCGTCTCAAAATCTGCACAAGCAAAATAAACGCCCTTCTTTACCATGGCGAGTTTGTCCTCGTGAACTTTGACCAGCGTAAGTGCAAGGGCTTTCTTGGCTTCCTGGTCATAAACAGTGAAGAACCCGCCTTTGAGTGTAGTGTCTTTCTTGACATACTCTTTGATAGCCTTAGCGAGTTCCTCCTTGGTCAATCCCCCTTCTTTCTTTTCGGGATGCTCTTTAGGATGTTCCTTTGGATGTTCCGCTGCATATCCAGTAGACGCTACTGCTAACATAATTGCAACTATCATTGCTACGATTTTGGCGTTCACCATACCTTATCTCCTTTCTCTGCCGCCGTATTGCCTGACTTATTTGTATCGGCTGTTCTCACATTTGTATGTATAAAACGACTATGAACCTGTGTTAGGCGCTAAGGAGCGCCTTCCATGTTTCCATATGCCCACGTTCATCAGCCTGGTCCTTTTCGATTATCTTACGAGTACCTTCCTCCCAATCTATTGTCTTGAGGAGTTTATCATAGTGATGGACGGCTTTTGCTTCTGCCCAGATACCGGTTTTAAGTATTATCTTCTTCCCCATCAATCTTGAAAGGAACCCAATTTTGAAGCCAACAATCCAGTACATCAATCTGAGTATACTCGGTTTCCAACCGTATTCAAAAAGTTTTATCTGGAAATCCTGGACGTGTGTCATCTCGTTACACATAGCTGCAATTAACCGACGATTATGTTCGGATGCCTCATTCGTAATTTGAAATTTGTAAATATTGACAGCCATCGTTTCAAGGTTATGAAAGGTAAGTAGACCCTTTCGGATGCCTTTTAATCTTTTTGGAGACATCCCCTGACCTCTTTGCTTAAAATCCTCGATTCGTATCTGCGGCCGTACTATCGAAGTGTCGTAAGCCCTTTTACCCCCAGTTTCCTGATAATGCTCTTCCATCTTGAAATTCTCCTTTTTTGTTTCTGCGTCCGGCTATCTTTTAATACAAGCTGATATACCGACAGTTAGTGTTCTAAATATTTTCTCATTTGTTTCAATATGTTAAGCATTTTGTATTTTCTCTATATCATCCCGATTTAAGACCCACATTCTGAGTCCAGGGTAACAATATGAACCTGTGTTAGGCGCTAAGAAGTGCCTTCCATGTTTTGATATGCTCATATTCATCAGCCTGGTACTTTTCGATTATCTTACGAGTACCTTCCTCCCAGTCTATTGTCTTGAGGAGTTCACCATAGTGATGGACGGCTTTTGTTTCCACCCAGATACCGGTTCTGAGGATTGCCTTCGTACCCATGAGTTGTGAAGCAAACCCAGCTATAAAGCCAACAGTCCAGTACATCCACCTGAGTTTACTCGGTCTCCAACCGTATTCAAAAAGTTTTACCTGAAAATCCTGAAGGTGTGTCATCTCGTTACACATAGCCGCAATTAGCTTACGATTGAGTTCACACGACTCATTCGTGATTTGAAACCTGTAGATATTTGCTGCCATCGTTTCAAGGGTATGTAAAGCGAGCAATCCTTTTTTGATGCCTTTTAATCTTTCTGAAGACATTCCCTGTCCTCTCATCTGAAAATCCTCAATCCGCATCAGGTGCCGTACTATTGAGGTATCGTAATCCATTTCTCCTCCTTTTTTAAAAGCTTACCATAGAAATAAACTCTTTATAGCGTTTCTCGATGTCGTCAAGTGTAATCTGGTGGAAGCGGTTGAGGCTGAAGTCTTCTACATTAAAAGATGCGACGATGGTACCATAGATAAGCGCCCTTTTCAAGTTCCAATGGCTTATATCTCGTGTTTTTGCCAGATAACCCATCATACCACCTGCAAAACTATCCCCTGCGCCTGTTGGGTCCTTAACATGCTCAGTGGGATATGCAGGACAAATAAAGAATCCTTCGGGCGAGACCAGCATCGCTCCATGTTCGCCCTTTTTTATGACAACGAATTTCAATCCAACTTTAAGGATTTGTTTTCCCGCCTTGATTAAATTCATTTCCCTGGTTAGAAGCCTCGCCTCCTCTTCATTCAATACAAGCCCGTCAACTTGCCTCATTAAATCAAGCAATTCATCTCTTTGTTCATTTATCCACAGGTTCATGGTATCGGCAACGATGAGCTTAGGCGCATGTATCTGCTTTAGCACTGACTTCTGCGTTGCCGGTCCTCCGTTGGCAAGGAAGATGAATTTGCTGTCACGGAATAAATGAGGAATCTTGGGTTCAAATGTTGCAAAGACATTTAGTTCCGTCAGCAGTGTCTGGGCGGCGTTCATTGCGCCCTCATAGCACCCACTCCAGCGAAAGGTCTTCCCTTCTACCACCTCGAGACCTGAAATATCAACATTCTTACTGGCAAGTATTTGTTTATATTCTTGGGGAAAATCCTTTCCCACAACTCCTACCAGCCTGACGTGATTGAAGAAATTGGCTGCGTAAGAGAAATATACGGCAGAACCCCCGAGTACGTTTTCTACCCTCCCATGAGGTGTTTGTACGGTATCAAGTGCTATTGAACCAACGACAAGTAATGGCATAAATTCCTTTAAATAGGGACACATCCCATTTTTTCGATAAAGAATAGATGGTTTGTTAAAAAATGGGATGAGTCCCCCCTAATCCAAGGTGTTTAACTGAATACTCCAGCCTTTTAAGGGTCTTTTCTTTGCC
>JACQHT010000108.1 GCA_016198835.1 Planctomycetota bacterium
CTCTAAATTTGAAAAAGGTTTTGTTGACATGGCTAAAAGAATGCGCATTGGTGACCCTTTGAATGAAGACGTTTTTATGGGTCCTTTAATAAATGAAGCTTCCGTTAAGAAGGTTACATCTTATAATGACCTCAGCAAGAAAGAAGGCGCCGAAATACTCTTGGAAGGTAAGCGATTAACAGATAAGGAATACAAAAAAGGCTGCTTCATGTCCCCGCATATCTATCGAATGAAATTTAATCCTAAAAGCAGGGTATTGAACGAGGAGGTATTTGGACCGCACGTGGCTATTATCCCGGTTGAGGATTTAGATGGGGCAATCGAGGTGTATAACAGTACCGAGTACGGCCTATGCCTATCTGTTATCACTGAGGATTATAGAAAAGTTAGAGAGGTCAGAGAGCGATGCGAATATGGCCTTGGTTACGTAAATCTACCAACTATTGGCGCCGAGGTACACCTCCCATTTGGCGGGGTAAAGAAGAGTGGAACTGGACTGCCATCTGCAAGCACGCTCGTTGACGTCGTAACCCACCGTACCGCATGGACGGTAAATAATGCAAGGGAAATCAAGATGCCCCAGGGAATGAAAGTCTAAGTAAGATAGACCGTTCAAATTTTTTATTGTTGCAAGCTTTTATCGTTACAGCAAAAGAAAAGGGGTGTATAGACGGACTTCTATATTACATGATAAATACTTAATACCCTTGACAAAATAAAAAGGAGGAAAAAATGGAAAAATTATTTTGCCGCCTACCGTTACTTCATCAAATATGTTTGCCGGTTTTGCTTATAGCCATTTTTTTTGCGATGCAAATCGGCGTAGCGGAAAAGACCTGTTTGGCGTTCGATGTTACCTGCGTTGTAAAAGATAAAAGCAACAATGAACCTATCCCGGAGGCAGTTGTTAGGTTGATTGGCGTCGAACCTCTTGTTGAACTTAAATTAGGTATAACCGATGACAATGGTAAATTTGTTTTTATAGACGTCGAAGCTGGCAAATTCGACCTTTCTGCGGATGCCCAATGTTATAAACGTAAAGAAGTTCTTGACCGCGCAATCAGTGGAAAAGAGACAATTACATTTAAATTAGACGCCGTTGAAACTGGGCTGGGAAGCCTATCGGGAAAGGTTGAAGATGGTGTTACAGTGGATGGCGTTAATGGTGCTACAGTCAAGATATTACCTAACGGTCCTACCGAACAAACTGTTGAGGATGGTTCTTATTTATTTGACTGTGTTGAAGCAGGGTCGTATAGGGTTTCTGCGGATAAGGACGGATACATAGAAGAGAAAAAGGCTATCGAAGTAATAGAAGGTACCCCGACAACCCTTGATTTTATCCTTATTCCCGCCAAGATTGTGGGTACAGTAACAAACTCCGACACCTTAGCCCCTATTGGAGATGTACTGGTTGAGGCATTACTCGACGATGTTATGACTGCCAATAAAAAAACCAAAAACAGTGGTAAGTATGCCCTTAATCTAAATCCCGGTACCTATATAATAAGGGGTTCAAAGGATGGTTATTCTACATATACATCTGACGAAATTCCTTTAGGAAGCGAGGGGGCCGTTACACATGACTTCTCGCTTGCCTTTGCTGGCGGCGGCATATCGGGAATGGTGCTTGATAGCGATGGCGACCCTCTTATAGGGGCAGAGGTTATACTTGCCGATACAGCTCTTATTAGAAATTTTGATGTAACAACAAAGACAAACACGCAAGGAGAGTATGGGTTTAATAATCTTGAGCTTGGCACATACGAGGTCTCTCTATCGGAAGGGTGTTATGCAAATGGTGGGCAACAATCACAACAGGTAGAACTTACTTCCGAAGCCCCACAGGGTACAGCCGATTTTAATTTGACTGAAATAACAAATCAGGGAACGCTTGCTGGCAGGGTGAGGGACAAGGATACTAAAGAACCTCTTGCGGACGCCACGGTAAGGATAACAAAACCTATTAGCGAAGCTTCAACGACAACAACAGATGATAATGGCATCTTCAGGTTCGACCAGTGCTTGATAGCAGGCACGAATTACGCCGTAAGGGCAGAAAAAGATTGCTACATTACCATAGAAAAGAAGCTCAAGCCTGCTGAGGAAGGTGAAAACCTGCTTACCTTTAATCTTGCGTTAGAAGAAGAAGATGCATGCTCAACAACGACTATTACGACCACAACAACCACTACGACAACAACAAGCACCACTACATCAACATCTACGACGACCACAACAACAGATGGCTCAACCACAACTACCCTGTGTGAGCCGTGCGAGGGTGAACCAGCGAGCATAACCTTCTCAAAGACGTGCAATTCCTTTACCTTTGCTATTAGCGGTGAATCAGGTCCTCGCAGAAATAACTTAACGTACAAGCGGGATAATCACGGTAGGGTCATCTTTGCATGCGGTACAGTTACTTATACCAACTCAGGAAACACCTACTGTGTGGAAATAGATGTAGAATGGGGGAAAAGCTCAAGCTCTTGTATAAAAAGCATTCAAGGGTTTGCAATGAAGCCGTAATAAGTACTGTGATAACCACAATAATCAACATCGCTTCATCAAGTACTGATGATGTGCCATTTCCAAGTCTGCAAGAGGATGTAAGTGGAGGAAATACTGGGCAGGGGGCATCTCCCTGCCCAGAATCTCTTTACTATTGAGTGCAGAAGCCGTACTGCTGGTTCCATTGACACGGTTGGTGAACTCCAAAACAATCCATTTATGCGCTTGACACTATATACACGCATTGGTATTATTAATAAAGGGAAGAAATTTTCAATTTTGAGTCAAAGCGTGTAGTTATGGCTTATAGTGAGCGAAGCGAATCTAATGAAGCGTCTGCAATCATAAAAAGAACGCTTAAAATCGTTCGGAAGCGGGCAATTATTGAGTGTTTGTGTGAGGGGGGCGCTGTAATTGGCGTTTTCTTTTTTTTGTTGCTTCTGGTGGGTGCCCTTTTGGGCGGATTATTCTCTTATTTACCAGAAGCTCGTACAGCATTCCACATAATTAGCCTTATTGGACTATTTTATATAATTGTTAAGGTACTTCTCATACCTCTTTTTTCACTCCTGAGAGACGAAAAGATAGCCCTTCTGATTGAAAAGGCATATCCCCTTAACGATTCATTAATCACATCTGTCCAGCTTATAAAGGACTCTGCTTCACCTGAGAAAGCAAGCCTCTTTTCCGAAGGACTTATTTCGCTCCACATTACAGACACAGCAGAGAAACTAAGTAAGATATCGTTCATAGGCAGGCTTGAACCCATTTTGCGTAGGAATTTCTTCGCGCTCGTTGCATCGGCATCTTTGTTTATTGTCCTTGTAGCTATTTATCCTGCGTACTTTTCAAAAAACCTTGCAATTCTTTTTAATATTCGTTCACAAGAGGCTATCACCCAGGAAGCGGAAAAGCAAGTAACCCATGCCCCGCCAATTATAATAGGCGATATAACCTTGAGCTACCGTTATCCGCTTTATACGGGTTTGGAGCCAAAGACAATGGCAAGCTCAAGCGGCGATATAAAGGCTCTGAAAGGTAGCGAGGTAGCTATCACAGCCACTTGCAACCAACCCCTTATATCTGCGAATATCATTGTTAATGAGACCTCTGTAATCCCCCTGAAGGTAGAAAAAGAGAAGGCTGCAAAGGGCGCCCTAACATTATTAGAAGGAGGAGAATACGTTTTTGAGGTTACACCTCGGGGCACCCAAGGAGAGCCCGCGTCAGGTAAAAAGACCATTGATCCTGTTCGGCACAGAATCATTGTCGAGGAGGACAGTAACCCGGAAATCACCATAAACTACCCCAGAAAGGACCTTGAGGTAAACGAAAGAGATACCGTTACGCTAATGTATAACGCCCGCGATGATTTTGGACTCAGAACCATATCGCTTGTTGTTGAGCACAAAGATAGCAAGGAGCGAAAAGCGCTTGACACCTTCAGGGAAAGGGAGTTACGATACAGCGGGTCTTACAAGTGGAGTCTTAGCGAAGTTAAACTTTCGCCCGGAGAAAAACTTCCTTATTACTTAGAAGTTACGGATAATGATACGATTTCTGGTCCAAAGGTTGCCCGTTCCGAAACGCAGTATCTTTATGTTCATAGTGCCGAGAAAAAACACCGTGAACTAATAGATCTCCAGGAAACACTGCTGAAAGAAATGGTACAGTTATTAGGCGATGACCTTGTCAAGCGCATAGCTGACAATTATGAGAAGCCCAAGGATAATTTGCTTCTCACACAAGAGGCGATAAATGATAGAACAGACCATGTCTTAAATCTCTTTGCCGAAATACTCGATGGTATGCGGGACGATTCCCTCGCGAATTATAGCATATACTTTGCGCTTGAAAATATGAGGGACAGGGTTCGTGAGGTATCGTTTAAGAGGCGAGAGAACGTGAGGCATCTTTTACCGGAAGGAATAGATACGCTGTTTGATAAGAATGCGCTGGATACACTTCAATCATACCAGGATGAAGAAATCGTAGAGATTGAGAACGACGTTCTCTTTCTTGATGAACTAATCAGGAAACAGAGGCTTGAAGAAATTTTTAATGCGGGTAAGGAGATGACGGATTCCCAAAATAACATTTCAAACCTTCTCGATGAATTGAAAAAGGGCTATAAACCTGGAATGATGGAAAAGACATTGAAGGAACTAAAAGCCATTGAAGAATTAACTCGTCAACTGCTTGAAAAAGTATCACAGATGTCTAACGAAATACCAGATGAATTTCTGAATGAGGATGCGCTTAAGGGCATAGAACAGGAAGATGTGGCTTCCAATCTTAAGAAGATGCAGGACGCTCTCAGTAATGGAGACCTCGAAGGCGCACTACAGGCTGCACAGCGCCTGCTAACTTCCTTGCAGCAAATGATGGCACTAATGCAGGATGCTGCGACACAATATGCAGATTCAGCCTATTCTAATATGCTCAAAGAAATTGACAAATTGACGGAGCAGGTTGACGAACTGGAAAAACAGGAACGGGAATTGGCTTCAAATACTGATGAGCTTAAGAAAGACGTTCATGAACGAATGTATGGAAAGATGGATGAAATGCTTAAGGAGTTCTTTAAGATACAGCAGGAACGCTTAAAAGGCATGCAGGAAAATATGAACGCAACAAAAGATACGTTGTCAAAAGACCCCAATTTGAAGGATTTACTTTCAAAGCCTCATGGTGGACAGAGAGAGGCTGAGCTTTTTGAGAGATTTGGAGAAATGGCTATACCTTATCCGAGGTATGACGAAATCTGGAAGGGTGAAGAGGGCGAATCGAGATTTGTAAGAAAAAGGGACTCATTTTATCGAAACTTTTTGTCACTTGCAAGGAAACTCCCTAAAACCGAAGAAAGGCTCTCCCAACTTGGCGAGATGTTAGAAGGCTCGGATATTAAGGAATCTTTGAATCTGGCTAAGGAAATACTAAATACGTTAAAAGACTGGAATGCCAATATGCAAAGAGGCATGAAAAGGACAAAGCCTGAAAAGGAATCAACAGAAAAGGGC
>JACQHT010000106.1 GCA_016198835.1 Planctomycetota bacterium
GAACCCTTTGCTCCATTCCGTAGTTGATGGGGCAGGAATTGGGTTAGGATACACAATGGCATTGATGTTAATTTCATCAATTCGCGAAATTCTTGGGTCAGGCACCATCTGGGGGCTAAAAATCTCTGAACACTACGAACCTGCATCGGTAATGATAATGGCTCCAGGCGCCTTTCTTTTGATGGGGCTTATTCTCGGCTTTCTAAAATGGCGAAAGGAACGAAAAAGCAGGAAACGGATTCTGGAGTATCAATTATAGGTTATGGGTGAGATTGGAAATATTCTGCTTATCATCGTTAGCGTTGTATTTGTAAACAACTTTGTACTGGCAAAGTTTCTTGGACTGTGTCCATTTGTGGGCGTTACTCAGAAGACAGAGTCTGCACTCGGCATGGGAATGGCTGTTACCTTCGTAATGGCTATGACAGGTGCCGTCACATGGTTGGTCTATAATTATATTTTACTGCCGGGGAGTTCAAATATAATCGGCATGATATTCCCTTCGATTAGAGAAAGTGGATTAGTAGGCGTACTTAAGACAGCCAGTTATATCCTTGTTATAGCTACCCTTGTGCAGATAGTTGAGTTGGCGCTCAGAAAGCTTAGCCCGGCATTATATGAGAGCCTCGGGATATATTTGCCGCTTATTACAACGAACTGCGCCGTCTTAGGCGTTGCTCTTCTTAATACCACAGATTCGCCGGAGCGTCTTTCCTTTTTGCATGCAACCGTTCAGGGGTTTGGCGCAGGGCTTGGTTTTATGGTTGCAATGTTGCTCATGTCTGGTATCAGGGAGAGGCTTGCTCTTGCAAACGTTCCAACGTGTTTGCAGGGATTACCTATTGCCTTCATCTGCACAGGATTGATGGCGCTCGCATTTTTCGGTTTTTCAGGGATGATATAGGTTTAAGCCTGTCCTGAGCTCGTCGAAGGAGCGATACAAAATGAGTATAATTATTGGTACATTTATAACAATGGGCGTCCTTGGGATTGCCTTTGGTCTGGGTTTGGCTATCGTGTCAGATAGATTTGCCGTAAAAATTGACCCACGTGTAGAAAAGATTATAGAGGTGCTGCCCGGCGCAAACTGTGGCGCATGCGGTTTAGCTGGCTGCAGCGACTTTGCCAAGGCGGTTGCAGAAGGCAGAGCGCCTGTTAGTGGTTGCACAGTAGGCCAGGAAGACGTTGCCCGTCTGATTGCTAATATTATGGGCGTAGTGGCAGAGGCAAAGGAAAAGAGCGTTGCCGTAGTAATGTGCAGGGCTAAAAATGTTGTAGACAAGTTTGCTTATGAAGGGGTATCAGATTGCCGAGCCGCTGCCTTGCTTCATGGCGGGCCAAAAGGCTGTGAATACGGCTGTATTGGTCTCGGAACATGCGTTGAGGCTTGTATGTTCGAGGCGATGCGCATGGGAAGCGATGGTGTGCCGGAAATCATAGAAGAACGCTGTACAGCTTGCGGAAAGTGCGCAGCCGTTTGTCCAAAGGCGCTTATAAGCATATTGCCAATATCTAAGAAGGTGCATGTAAGGTGCAAGTCCCTCGATAAGGGTGCCGTGGCGAAGAAAAAATGTGGTAATCCTTGCATAGCCTGCAAGCTGTGTGAGAAGGAATGTCCTTACGATGCCATTCATGTGCAGAACTTTCTTGCCGTAATTGATTATGACAAATGCACCTCCTGCGGAAAGTGCGTCCTTGTCTGCCCAACAAAGATTATTGAAAACTACGAAGGCAAGAGGGTTGTCGTAGTATCAGCTTCGCCTTTTAAAAAAGTAAAACAAGAAGACGTCATTCTGAGTGTTAGCAAAGAGTCCTGAACTTGTTTTTAGACCCTTCGCTTTGCTCAGGGTGACACGACGTGGTAGACAACGAGGTGTCCTTAGCTTTGCGATGGAACACCGAGGTTTGACCTCGTTGATGTTCGCCTCTGGCGAATCTTAGGTCTAACGAACATAAAGTTCGTTGTCTACCAAATTATTCCTTGTCCTTTTCGTTCTTCCCTCCAAAGATGAGCATAATTTTATTATGGCGCATCGTTTTTATGTCCCTGTGGATTTCCACGGTAAAGAAGTAATTGTAAGCGGGAATGAAACCCATCACATGATACATGTAATGAGGCTCGGTGTAGGCGATAGCGTATGCCTCTTTAACGGTATGGGTGATGAATGCACAGGAAAAATCACTGAAATAGCACATGACAAGATAAGGGTTGAGATTGAATCGGTAAAAAGTATAGGCAGGGAAATTCCTATAGATATTACCGTTGCATTTTCTGTTCCTAAGGGAAAGCGTTCAGATTTCCTTGTTCAAAAGTGCACCGAACTGGGGGTCAAAAGGCTCATACCCCTGCAAAGTGAGCGAAGCGTTGTAAAATTATATGACAAAGGGGAAGCTAAAATAACAAAATGGAGAAAGGTGGCTATCGAGGCGTCAAAACAATGCGGGCGAAAAACAATTACAGAGATTACAGACGTTTTTACCCTTGACAAACTGCTGGAGACGGCAAGCGCTTACGACCTTGCATTGGTGGCGTGTCCATCCCTTGATACTCCATTATTAAAAGAGGTATTAAAAAAGCATTCTGAGGTTAGAGACATTTTGTGCTTAATAGGACCAGAGGGTGGATTTTCAGGCGGTGAAATAGAGAATGCCCAAAATGCTGGATGCGTACCAGTGGGTCTCGGGACACAAACGCTAAGGGTCGAAACTGCAGCTATTGCTATTTCAGCAATGCTTATGTATGAGTATGCAAAATAACAAAAGCAAATCATACCAATGTTATGCCGTTATCATGGCTGGCGGTTCGGGAACAAGGTTCTGGCCCTGGAGCAGGCAAAACACACCCAAACAACTCCTGAACATTACTGGCGAAAAGACCATGATTGAACAAGCCGTCAGTAATGTCGCCCCGCTTGTGGGAGCTAACAACATCCTTATTGTAACCAATAAGACGCAGACCAGGAAGATTAAAAATCTGCTGCCAGAAATTCCGCACGATAACATCATTGCTGAACCAGTAGGACGAGATACTGCGCCATGTATCGGGCTTGCAGCGACAATTATCGAAAAAAGAACTCCATCTGCAGTTATGATGGTATTGCCATCAGACCACCTGATTAAGCCTGCAGATAAATTTGCCAATGCGCTAAATGTTGCCGCAAAAGTTGTTACAGAATCCAATGCTCTTGTAACATTTGGCATTAAACCCTTCGAGCCTTCAGTTAATTATGGATACATTCATCGAGGTAGATTGAGTGGTAACAATTGTCCTATCTATGAAGTTAAAGGGTTCAAAGAGAAACCGGATAGAAGCACGGCACAGACCTTCCTCAATAGCGGCGAGTATTACTGGAACGGCGGAATCTTCGTCTGGAAGACGGATGTCATTCTTGAAAAAATAGCCAAATTTTTACCTAAATTATCCGAGGGGCTCAATCGCATCAGCAATGCTCGGTTCTCGCAACCTATCATTACCAGAGAATACAAAACGTTTGAAAAGATATCTATTGATTACGGGGTTATGGAAAAAGCCGATAATGTTAAGGTCATCGAAGCCAATTTCGAGTGGGATGATGTTGGCGGCTGGCAAGCCTTGGAAAGGCTTAACAAGACTCAGCAAGGCGATAATACTGTACTCGGCAAACACTACGGCATCGGGACGTCAAGCTGCATAATAATCGGAAACGATAAACACCTAATAACAACCGTAGGCGTTTCTGACCTCGTTATTGTACATACCAAAGACGCCACACTCGTTTGTAACAAACAGAATGCAGAAGATGTTAAAAAGCTTGTGGCTCTGCTAAAGGACAAAGGGTATGAGCAATATTTGTAATATTTTAGGGACACTTCCCATATTTTTGGATAAAGAATAGATGGTTTATTAAAAAATATGGGAAGTGTCCCCAAAATACTATTCTTCACTTTGTTGCTGTGAATTTAAAATCTATTTTTACTTCATTACCTGCCGCTACAGTAACGTCCTTCACCTGATTTTCAAGCGTTTCCTGCCATGCCTGAAGCTTGTATGTTCCTGCTGGGACGTTATCTATCTTGAAATTCCCGTTCTCGTCCGTTACTGCAAAGTAAGGATTATCTTTAACAACTATGTATGCACTCATCCATTTATGAACATCGCATTTTACTCGCACAATTTCTGGAAACATAAACCTTTTACAAACTTTGCTACCATATAAAACAGCTATATTAATGGGTGAGTTCTTGATTGCGTAAGTGTGAACATTGTGCAATACCTCATCTTCATTGAGTATATCAATCTTGGACCCAGCCGGGACGACAAGTATGTGTGGTATAAATTCGCAGTCTTTTTGGTTAAGTGCGGGGTTAGAATTAGAGGGGCCTTTTTCCCCCCCTTTTTCTTCGCATCCTTTTTGGTTAAGTTCGGGGTTAGAATTGGAGGGGGCTAATTTTTTCCCTTTTTCGATGTTTTCTATTGATACGACAACATTTTTTATTCCATTAGTATCCTTCGATACAATCAATGCTTGAGAAGGGGTCTTTCCGTGTGTATGTACACATAGATGAGTGTCTGAATCCACGTTTAACATCTTAACTGGTGGTATATCGCCCTCAAGTGTAACAGTTCCAGTTATATTACCACCGTCTGTAACCTCTATTTCTGTATATGCATAGGACTTCACAGTGGAACTTGAACCGACAATAAGACCTATTGTTAAAAATGTTCCTGCAATTGCTGTACATAACCTTTTCACTTTCATTTCCATCCTCCACAACATAAAAAAATTGATATGATAAGCGAAGTTTATACGAGGGGGAATTATACCACAAAATTTTTACATGTCAATATGAAATAAGGCAAAAAGGTTAAGAGGTTAAGGGGTGAAGAGGTAAAGGTAGAGGGTTCTTTTTTTGCCTTTTAGCCTTTTTGCCTTTTTACCTTCGGCTGAGCTCAGGTCGAAGCCTCTTTGCCTTTTTTTATCTTTTCGCCAAGCTCAAGACTTGTATAAAAAAAATTGTGTGATATAATTTCCACAGAAACTACCCTTGGGAGCGGAGGCTTTTTTAAAGGCTTCGACCTGAGCTCAGCCGAAGGTTGGTATTACATCGAACGCTTGTTCAGGTTAAAGAGTGTGTCCGAAAGAAAGACCATCGGATTACTGGCGTTCCTTTAGGCAAGCGTGTAAATGGTGTGAATTTTGAGTGTAAAAAGGGGACAATAAATGAAATCCATCACAAAGAAGAAATCAGGGAAAAATAAGCATCAAAAATCCCTGCTCCCTGTTTACTGTGTCCTGTTCCTTACCCTTATTGCCTTTCCAACACTTGCAAAGACCTTCACACCCCGACTGTTGGGGCACACTGCAGGAGAAGCCTTTCATGCCGTCTCTGTAAGCGGGAGTTACGCCTATGTAGCGGCGGGAAATGCCCTTGCTATATTTAATGTTTCAAATCCCGGAAATCCTGCCTTGACTGGACGATGTGATACGCCAGGCTCTGCACGGGGTGTTTATGTCTCTGGCAGCACGGCTTACGTGGCTGGCGGGTATAGTGGTCTTCAGATAATAGGCATCTCTAATCCAAAAAACCCAATACTGCTTGGCAGTTACGATACGTCAGGCTTTGCGGCAGGTGTTCATGTCTCTGGCAAGACGGCATACGTGGCTGACTATGGGAATGGTCTTCAGATAATAGACGTCTCTAACCCAAAATCCCCGGTGCTGCTTGGCGGTTATGATACGCCTGGCTACGCATGGAGCGTCTATGTCTCTGGCAACATTGCATACGTGGCTGATGAAGGCAGTGGACTCCAGATAATAGACGTCTCTAACCCTAAAATGCCCACACTACTTGGCAGTTATGATACATCAGGTTATGCAAGGAGCATCCATGTCTCAGGCAGTACGGCATACGTAGCAGACGAAAGGTGCGGCCTTCAGATAATAGACGTCTCTAACCCAAAAGCGCCGATACTGCTTTGCAATTATGCTACGCCCGACTGGGCAGGATGCGTCTATGTCTCAGGCAATACGGCATACGTGGCTGACGAGGGCAGTGGGCTTCAGTTAATAGACGTCTCTGACCCTAAAGCGCCAACACTACTCGGTAGTTATAATACGCAGGGCTTTGCAACAGGCGTCTACGTCTCAGGCAGCACGGCTTATGTGGTTGACGGCTTGAGAGGCCTTCTGATAATAGCGTAGGTTGTTTTATTGTATTTGATATGCCCACAATCTTAAGAATTAAAGGGTATCGCTTCTTCTTTTTCAGCCTTGAAGGCAGGGAGCCACCACATATTCATGTTGAGCATGCTGGGAAATATGCGAAATTCTGGCTTGAGCCTGTAGAATTAGCCCGTTCACGTA
>JACQHT010000107.1 GCA_016198835.1 Planctomycetota bacterium
CCTAAATAATTCTTGTCTGTTAAGGTAACTGTACAGGAAGAATAACAGCATGCACACAGGATGCAGTCAATTAATATGTCAACCCTTGCCCTATCATCGGGGCTTTGCGACCATTCCTTTTCAGGGGGTGGGGAGCCGGGCATCAGGTACGGCTTGATTAACTCATATTTCTTCCAGAACGGGTCGAGATTAACAACAAGGTCACGCTGAATCTCAAGATGCCCGAGAGGTCTTACTATTATCTTTCTACTGCTCAAGGATAATATAGGCGTATTGCATGCCAGCCTGTATTTCCCATTAATGTGCATTGCGCAAGACCCGCATACGCCCGCCCTGCAAGAAGACCTGAATGCCAATGACCCATCAAGCCTTTGCTGTATATAATAAAGACCGTCAAGAACCGTTAAGACATTCCCACCGACGGGCACTAAATACTTTTTGAAATAAGGTCTTTTATCCTTTTCAGGGTCGAACCGAAAGACCTTGAACGTAACCTGTTTTCTTCCCATTTATAGTTCACCCATATTCTTCTCAAGAAAACTCAATCAGGTCTGGAAGATATTTCTCTGGCGCTATTGGTGTTTGGCTAAACTTTAGCATGTTCAATTTGCTTCTAACCTTAAAAAGTCTCTTCTATAGCCTTTTCCTCATCTAATACATCTTCACATAGTTCTTTATACTCCTTTCTCATACAAAACCTTCCCCTTAGATAAAATTCTTTTACAAAGGTGTTCTCTTAGATCGTCTAAATCAAATATATCCACTTCATCATCTACCACCATGGATACCTTCCCATAATACTTAAAAAAATCTCTCGGATTAATCCCGCTAACTGCTATATCAATGTCCTGTGCGGTTTCAACATCCTCAAGACATGAACCAAACAATAGCACTTTCTCTATACCAAACTCTTTACTAATATCAATAATCTTTCCCAACTCCGCTTCAAGAATTTCTTTTTTCATTATTTATTGCCTCAAGTTCAAACCCTTAAATAAGGTCATCGCATGGTTACTAAGGGACAACTCTTATATTTTGACTCAAGCAAACCAACCATCCCCCTCAGGTGGGTTCATTAAAATCAATTTCAAATTTGAAGGTTTACCCCCGTTCTTCCCTTTCTTAAACCCCAATTTCCAGCAATATCTTGTCGTAATCAACGGTGGGAATGGTTTTTTCTCTACCTGTCTTGCTTTTCTTTAACTCTACAAGTCCGAGTTCCTTGAGATAATTGAGGTCGTCTATAACGTTAGTTAAATCTCTATGAAGGATTTTGGCAAGTTCGTAGGTAGAAGAAGGATGTTTTTCCTTGATAGTATGAAGTATTTCTAACCTTTTCTCTGTCAATATCTTTCTCATAGCGTCAAGGTTCTCAAAGTAAACCCCTGTTTGCATTTTAACCTTCTCACCCTTTGAAAGTCTATTCATGACTTCTTTTGCTTCAATAAAGGCTTCCTCCTTAGTTCTAATTCCTATTTTTACATTCTTAACCTTCACAACTTACCCTCCTTAACTTTTGTAATATCTTTTTTAAAGTCCTCAAATAGTTTATCTATGCTTTCAAATTCATAACTAAACTCTTTATCCTTGAGATGTCTGTGGTCTCCTTTGCCTTCACTATTATCATAACCAATAACTTTGCTGGTTCAATCTACAAGATTGAACCGGCAGAAAAAATTTCTTTTTTCACCTGAAAATCCTCAATTTCCATTCTCTTTTGTGCCGCAAACCAAGTAGGCAACGAACTTTATGTTACCCCACCCAGATCTCAAGGTGGCATGGACAAATTCATTTGTCCGTGCACGGATAAACAAGTTTATCCATGCCACCCAGTTTTTGAAAGATAAGTTTAATATTTCCGTTCCTCTGGTTTAAATGGACCTAGGGAGACGTCGCAATGTTCTATTCTTACACCCTCTTTAGAATAAAAAGCGAGGGTGTGTTTAAACCATTCTTTGTCGTCTCTTTTAGGAAAATCAGTCCTAAAGTGGGAGCCCCTGCTTTCCTTTCTTGCAAGAGCTCCAACCACAATTGCTATAGCCACATCAAGGCTTCCTGATAGTTCAATAGCCCACATCAAATCATAGTTAAAACCCTTTCCCGTAAAGTCCAGTTTTATCTTTTTATATCTTTCCTGCAGATTATTGACCTTATCCAATGCTTCTTTAAGACCAGAAGCCTCTCTGAATATCCCTACCTTATCCGCCATTACTTTATTAAGTTCATCCTTTATTTCTGACGGTCTTTCTTTACCATCGGGGTTAAAGATATTTTTAATATCTTCTTCTTTTTGTTTTAAAGCAAGCTGTAAGGGCGTATCGCTATGCGCCACTGCCTTTTTCCCTCGTATATAGACGGCTGCATTCTCACCTGCCACGGCGCCAAAAACAACCGTTTCGAGTAAAGAATTCCCCCCAAGCCTGTTAGCGCCGTGAACGCTCACGCAAGAAGCCTCTCCAGCGGCATAGAAGCCTTTTACCTTAGTTTCGCAATCCTTATTACAGTCAATCCCTCCCATTGTGTAGTGCTGACCGGGCTGGATGGGTATGGGGTCTGTTATCGGGTCAAGACCAAGAAAGCTCATACAAATATCCCTTATTCCAGGCAAACGAGATGTGATTTTCTCTGCACCTAAATGCCTGAGGTCAAGAAGCACGTATTTATTGTCAAATCCACCACCCGCCATAATTTCTTTAAGTATATTGCGGGAGATAATATCCCTCGGCGCAACCTCCATATCCTTTTTTGAGTCGGGATACTTTGCGAGGAATCGCTCGCCCTTGTTATTTATTAGATACCCCCCCTCTCCCCTGCACCCCTCGGTCATAAGGATATTTGACCCTACAAGGGTTGTTGGATGGAATTGAACAAATTCCATATCCTTTAGTGGTATCCCTGCCCAGTAC
>JACQHT010000118.1 GCA_016198835.1 Planctomycetota bacterium
GCATTGGTTTCGGGTCAAGCTATATTTAAAAGGGTCGTTTCTGATAAGTGTACCGTGTGTGGGAAATGTGAATCTGAATGCAGGATGGGCGCCATAACCAATGAAGGTAAAGGTACGATAGAAGGTGAATGTATACTGTGCATGACCTGTCAGAATATATGCCCGGATGGTGCGATTAGTTTTAAACGAGTTCAGCCTGTAAAGCAAAACGTAACGGTTGACCTTTCAAAGAGGGGGTTTTTCATTGCTTGCCTTTCTGGTATCGCTGCGATACCAGTGTTAAGGCTAAATTCGCAATCCGCCTCAGGCAGACTAAACAAAGGGTCTTTTCCTATCATAAGGCCACCTGGCGCTGTAGACGAAGATGGTTTTCTCTCAAAATGTGTGCGCTGCGGTGAATGTATGAGGGTTTGCAAGACCAATGGATTACACCCAACTACACTTGAAACAGGCCTTGAGGGGGCGTGGACGCCGAGGCTAATCCCTCGGGTTGGGTACTGCGAGTATGGCTGTACGCTATGCGGTCATGTATGCCCTTCAGGCGCTATAAGACCTCTTGAGCTGGAGGTAAAGCAGATTGTAGCCATTGGAAAGGCGCGAATAAATCAAAGCAGGTGTATTCCCTGGGTTGGTTACGCCTCATTGCCAGAATTAGAAAAGGATTGGAAAGACGTTAATTGCGCAGTATGTGAGGAGGTTTGCCCCGTACCTACAAAGGCGATTCACTTCAACACATACACCGATAGCCAAGGCCGTGAGATTAGGAGGCCCTTTGTGAGAGAGGATGTTTGTACAGGGTGCGGATTTTGTGAATACGCATGCCCGGTTCGGGGGGTGGCGGCAATTGTTGTGGAGGGAATCCAGCCACAGGTAGAAGTCAGGATAAGGTATCCATCAACTACCTTTGCCTTGCCACAAAAGATTGAATCCTGGGAGAGGGTTGCTGAACCTGTCGTATATACTGGTAAGGACAAACTTTATGAATATATAGATGGAGGGGCAGAGCCTTATCTCTCCTTTGCCTTCAATCAGGTTGCTGTTGCCGAATATAGGCTTATAGGGGCAGGTTTGAAACCTGCCCCTACGGTAAAGGTGGATATATGGGAGTTCAAAAATTCTGATGACGCATACGGCGCATTTACACTTGACAGGACTGGCAAGCAAATAGCCATTGGCGATGAAGGCGCCATATACGAAAATTTCTTATGGGTATGGAAGAACAATTATTATATCAGGATTGAACCCCGTACTGGCACGGAAACATCAGACGATGTTAAGATTATTGGGGAGGCTATACTATCGAAACTTTCAGCCGTAACAGTATCCAAGCCTAACCTTCTTACCTACCTGCCTGATGAAGGGCTTATTCCTGAAAGTATTAAATTTTTTCACGAAAAGATAATCTTAGATAATATACTTATAACGGAACATTTTATTGAGAAAAACATTTTTGGGTTGAATCAAAAAACGCAGGTAGTTATAGCAGATTACAAGACAAAACAAGAAGGTGAACTGATAAGATTAATGATAGCAAAATACCCTGGCACAGAGGATGCTAAAAAGGCATTTAATGACTTTGTGGAGCTTAGGAAGGGATGGGGGGAAATCTCCCTGAATCCCACTTTAGAAAAATGGGAATTACTGACTTTCCAGGACCAGGCGTCCGCCTCAGGCGGATTTAGTACGCTATGCTATCATGGGAATCTTGTCATTGCAACATTTCTTTCAAAAACAAAAGAAGATGCTGAAATGTACGTTAAACTTGTCCTGGCGAGATTGGAAAGCTGATTGATAGATTGAGATACAATCGGTAAATATTGCAGGCAGGAGGGCAAAAAAGTAACCATGCTTTTTGCCCTAAAAGATTTTTTTGTTGAAAAAGCCTTTATCAATTTGTTATATTAGTAGGCGCATAATTGGGTAAATCTTTATTTTATATATTGTTGAGACTTCGTATAAGGGTTTTTGTATATGGGAATATTGCAGGAACGTAAGGAAGAAATAATTAAGGGTCTTAGAATCCACGAAAGCGATACTGGTTCCCCGGAGGTACAGGTTGCCTTATTGACCGAGAGGATAAACCGCTTGAGCGACCATTTAAAGGTACACAAAAAGGACTTTACATCACGAAGGGGTCTGCTTAAGATGGTCGGTCGAAGGTCAGCCCTTCTAAAGTATTTGACACAGGCGGACAAGGAGCGGTATCAAAAGCTTATTAGTAAACTGGGCATCCGCCGTTAACAGACGTACAAAAATTGGAAAATGGGAAATGCAAATTTAAAATTTTCAATTTGCAGTTTCCAACTCTTTTTGTTGAAAAAGAGTGTGTGTCGTATGGAGGTAATAAAAATTTGAGTTTTAAGGTTGAGAGGGCATTAGGTGGCAGGAATCTGATTATTGAAGCAGATAAGGTTGCAAGACAAGCAGATGGTTCAGCGTTGGTGAGTTATGGAGATACAGTGGTGTTGGTGACCGCTGTATCTGGTGGAGTGAGGGACGGAGTTGATTTCTTCCCATTAACAGTAGATTACAGGGAAAAGACGTACGCTGCTGGAAAATTTCCAGGTGGATATTTTAAGCGGGAGGGAAGGCCGACAACAAAAGAAATTTTGACGATGCGTCTTATAGATAGGCCTATTAGACCCCTCTTCCCACCTGATTATTTTAACGAAGTTCAAGTTACAGGGGCAGTTCTATCGGCAGACAAGGAGAATGACCCTGATATATTGGCAATGATAGGCGCATCAGCCGCCTTGTCTGTTTCAAGCATTCCATTTTGTGGCCCAACCGGCGCAGTCAGGGTCGGTCGAGTAAATGGGAATTTCGTAATAAATCCGACCCATTCTGAACTTGATGTAAGCGACCTCGATTTGGTCATTGCAGGAACAGAAGATGCAGTCATGATGGTAGAGGCGGCTGCAAAGGAGCTTCCTGAAGACGTTGTAATTGAAGCAATAATGTTTGGCCACAAATGGATTAAGGAAATAATTTCGTTACAGAAAGAACTATTAAGCCTTCATGTAAAACCCAAACAATCGGTATCTAAAACAGTTATCGACGAGCCTCTTTTTAAAGAAATTGAGGAAAAGTTTTACGGTGAAGTAAAGAGGAGAAATTTAATCCCTGGTAAGCAGACACGCCAGCAAGCCATTGACGAATTAATGGATGAACTTGTAAAGGAATATTGTACAGGTGATAACCCGAGGGCTAAAGAAGGCGTTATAAAGCACATCTTTGAAACACTCGAACGTCAAGCTGTCAGGGAATCCATAATAAAAGACAAAAAGAGGTGCGATGGCCGAACGATAACAGATATTCGGCCCCTTGTGTGTGAGATAGGTGTACTGCCAAGAACGCACGGTTCTGCCATATTCACGAGAGGCGAAACACAGGCACTTGTTGTAGCCACCCTGGGCACGACAATGGATGAACAGTGGGTAGATTCTCTTGAAGATGAATATTCTAAAAAGTTTATGCTGCATTATAATTTCCCTCCGTTTTGCGTTGGAGAGATAAAGCCCGTTTTTGGGCCAAGCAGAAGGGAAATTGGCCACGGAGCGCTGGCTGAAAAGGCACTTGAGGCCGTCCTCCCACCACCCGAAAAATTCCCCTATACTATTCGTATCGTTTCTGACATCCTTGAATCTAATGGGTCTTCTTCTATGGCTACTGTTTGTGGCGGCATTCTGTGTCTAATGGATGCAGGCGTCCCAATTAAAGACCCTGTCGCTGGAATTGCAATGGGTCTTGTCAAGGAAGGCA
>JACQHT010000111.1 GCA_016198835.1 Planctomycetota bacterium
GATAGAATTTTGAAGTATAAACTCCCAATATATGTTATGGAAACGTATGAGGAAAATGAAGAGACCTTTCAAGATATGGCGGAGGCATTTATTAGAGTTAATAGATACGGTGTTAGGATTGGGAACCTTGAACTGATGTTATCATTTTTAGCTGGTGCAATAAGTGGAGATTTGAAAGACAAAGTCTACAAGCTTTATGAACCATTATATGATGTTTTTGAGATAGAACTTCAACCAGTAATTAGATTTGCCTTTTCAAACTTTGATTTAAAACAAACCCAGATTTCAAAAGTGAATCAGTTCAGAGCAAATATTAAAAAGATTTTAAGTTTAGCTCCCACCAAAATTAATGCCATCTTTGGTGATTGCCAAACATCTATGAATTTGACCGTAGATCTTCTTAAAAAAGAAATAGGAATTTCTAATTCAGGATTGCTGCCTTCGCAAATCCCTTTGGTTACCATCTCCAGTTACTTTTTCCAAAAAAATGTAAAAAAGACAGAGGAACTTAACGAAAAAGATATTAAAAGCATTATAAATTGGTTTATTCTTGCGAGCTTTAACGGATATTATAGTTCTGCTACTGATACAAAACTTGATGAAGATTTAAACGAGGTAAAATCTTATCCTTATTTTCCATTTGATGAGTTAATAGAAAATATGGAAAAAAGAAAGGCGAAAATTAAGATTGCCGAAAGTGATATCAAAAGAGGCCGCACAATAAATGTACTACGTAGGGAAGGAAGGGCACATTTATTTATACTCTATATTATTCTTACGAAAAAAAATGTAGATAACTGGAACGGAAAATTATTAAGTCAAAGTCCGCTGACAGAACTTGCTCGTCACCATATTTTTCCTAAAGAATTTTTAGAAACACAATTAAAAATCGATGATCCGGATGATAGGGAAATTCTTATTAATAACTTTGCAAATGTTACTTTTATTCATAAAGATATAAATTCTGAAATTGGAGACAATTCACCAGAAACTTACATGAATGGCTACATCCAGTCGGCAAAAAACCACTTTATTCCCACAGATAAAACCCTCTGGGAGTTAGATCAATATCAGACATTTCTTGATTATAGAATTAAGGAAGTATATCGTGCAGGGAAAGACATGTTTAAGGAGATATTTGAATGATTAATTTATGGGCTACAGGTAACGTGGCACAAACGGCTAAAACTCAAATTGCTTCAAAACTCCACTTATTATGGAAAGCTATTTTAAAAATTTTATGATTGCGAAGCTGCCGATTAGAAGGACAACGAAGGCTATGGATATTATGTTAAAATACTTGTCAATAAAATTCTTAATCCTGCCGCCAAAAAGATAAATTAGCGCTCTATTATGAAGAATCGTGCGCTTCGGCTAACGGCTGAGGCTATTACAAAGGTAAGAAAATTCACACTGCAAGCGCCAGCGGCAATTGTGAATACCTTATAAGGAATCGGGATAAAGCCTGCTACCGCAACTGCCACAAAGGCATTGTCATTGTATTTCTGGCTTACGAACTCAAATTTGTCGCCCGCACCATAGAAATTAATAATTGGCTTTCCAATATGTTCAAAGGATTCGTATCCGAGAAGGTAACCAAAACATCCGCCAAGTACAGAACCCACAGAGCAGATAAGGGCGTATTTAAAGGATTTTTGGCGATTGATATTGCGA
This sequence comes from Planctomycetota bacterium, assembly GCA_016198835.1. Classification (GTDB taxonomy): domain Bacteria; phylum Planctomycetota; class Brocadiia; order Brocadiales; family Subterrananammoxibiaceae; genus Subterrananammoxibius; species Subterrananammoxibius californiae. The sequence continues at coordinate 1,675 of JACQHT010000111.1, forward strand.
GGGCTATAAGCAGCACGTCAGGCAGGATGGGAAAGAACGAAGACTCACAAAAAGCAAGTATCGGTGGTTTTGCTTTTCGCGGTTTTTCACCCTTTAAGCATCTCGATGAATGCCTCAATCCGAGTTTTCATGGCGCCGTCGAGGCGACCGGGTCTATCGCATTCGAGGGTTAACATTGGGACGCCTATATTTGCCCTGATAATCTTTTCCTGAATGTTTCTAAAACAGAAACTCTGTACGTAATTAATTACGCCACAAATGTTCCTCTTTTTGACTTCACTTTTTATGTCCTCCAGACGGCCAAAGATGCTATACGGATATGTATAGCGGGTATACTGCTCGGTAAGGGTTTCCGTAGGGTAGGGCATGCTGAACTGGCGTTGCACCTCGTTAAATACAACATGCGTTCCGAGGCTTTCTAAGAATACATATAAATCAGTACATATTGGCGGAACACCAATAAAACCAATCCTTATTTGAGTTTCAAGTTTTGAGTTGAGAGTTTCGAGTTTTTTAGGCTGACGGTTTATTGCATTTTTCAAAAATTCGGCTGCCTTCTGCTCGTAAAGCTCATAATTGCCCATCATGTCGCTGGTTGAAACATTCCAGTAATGATTCGCCTCTCCGCTTACCTTACCTTCTTCCCATGTTAGACGGTCAATTTCATGAACAATACTGCGAACCTTATCGAGCCGTGCCTTCATTTCTTGAGCCTTATAAAATTCCACCCCAAGGGTTTTTGCAAGCTCCACAAGCTGAGCTTCAAGCAGACTTCTATTGCCTTTATGGGGATACGAGAAGGGAATAACCTCTATTCCTTCTGATTGAAAGACCTCCAATAAGGCATTTGTGTGGCTACAGTCGCCCTGCACTACGCCGATAATCCTTTTTATCCCTACATTTTTTGTGGCTGTGTAGATTCCCTTTATCCATGAGCATGTATTTCTGGGAAAACCCATCGTCTCTGCATTCTCAACCATCCCATAAGGGTCTTCGTCACAGATAAATATATTATTAAGGTCAATAGGTATATACCCTGCAGCAAAGATTATTTCGACAGGCACTGTCGAGGTAATTCCTATTGCCTTATTCAGTGGAATATCCGTAGATGCTGAAAATGAAGCCTTACTGTCAATTATAGAACATGATGAGTCCATAATAAGAATCCTTTAACCTATGACCTGTAATCTATGACATAAATTTTACACTAAAGAGTGGGTATATTGTCAAGAAAATTAGCACTTTTTCAAGATAAAAATTCGGCGTGCTTATCTGCACAGGGACAAGAATAAGTCCCAAAACCTGTCCCTGCGCCTGATTAAATCAGGGGTTCAGGAATTTGCTTTTTGCCAAGAAAACCTTATTTATTAACAGCTTAGAAACGACACAAACCAGCTAACCCTTTTGATTATTCGCCGTTACAAATACCCGTAGGGTGCATATGGAGTTAGTAGTTGCCCGCCTATTAGCCTGTGACAGGCGCAATTAATGTGGCTAAAATTCGCCACAGCGAATCCGCCTGCCATTGGTCGGGCAGGTCTGACCTGTGGCTACCCGTTTGTATCTGAAATTGTAAATCTCAATGTCCATTTTGGGGTAGGGGAAAAATAAATCTTGATTTTTAAACCAATATGTGATATAGTTTAGAAGATTTTTTGTCCATTCAGTTGGAGTTAAAAGACTGCCCCATATTTAATACGGGGTTGTCCTTTACCCGCACCTATCGGTCAAGTGGGGAGATTAACGCTCGGCACGTTTAAAAAGGAGGGTTATAAGCAGAAGATATGATTATCGTTACCGATAGAGGATGTATAAAGGAAATAGAAGAAGCAGTGTCCACCTTAGGCGGACCGTTGACCTCGTCCTCGAACTTTCGGGATGAAAAACATGGAAGCATATCCCCTAACATTATCATTTACGAACCTGATAATGGATGTCCCAGGAAAAATTCACCACAACAACAATCAAGTCTTTCTAAACAACTTTCTGCCATTCTTAATAGTAACGGCTCTAAAGGCGTAATTTTTGCCTCGCCGCACCTTACATATGATATAATTACGGACGTCATACTTAACTGTCCAGAGAAACCGCACGGATTCAAAATACTAAGGCATTTGTACGAAAAAACCATTGGAAGGGTTAGAAGAACAAGCAGTATTTGTAACCTTTGTGTGGTTGACCTGTTAAAGGAAAACCTTTCCGCCTCCAGCAGATGGAGCAAAAGGTGTATAGACATAGTTCTATCAATTATTGCATTAATACTGTTTTCTCCTGTACTGGTAATTGTATCTGTTTTAATAAAACTAACGAGCAAGGGTCCTGTTATTTTTACACAGATGAGGGCCGGACTTAATGGCAAGCCTTTTAAACTCTATAAGTTTCGCACAATGGTGTCAGATGCGGACAGAATCCTGCAAGATTACATAGACATAAACAAATTAAAGGAACCTGTCTATAAGTTTAGAAAAGATAAGAGGGTTACGCCTTTAGGAAGAATATTGCGAAAGACAAGTATTGATGAGTTGCCGCAGATATTTAATGTTTTCAAAGGTGATATGAGCTGGGTTGGTCCAAGGCCGGAAGACGTAAGGATTGTTAAATGCTATAATGCTGTATTTAAGACAAGGCTTATGGCAAAACCAGGTATTACGGGCTTGCAGCAGATTAAATGCCGTGGTATAAATTCAATGACAGAAAGAATAAAGTACGACAATCAATACATCGAGAAACAATCCGTCTGGCTCGACTTAAAGATACTCTTTCGAACCATAAAGGTTGTATTATCCCGCGAAGGGGCGTGGTAGGTCATTTGTCAGCTTACCTGAATGTTCCTCGTCCAGCAGTCTTTCGAATTGCCCTATCATAGAAAGTCGCAGCATCAACAAATGGTCCCATAATTGCATGTAAACGTTCGAAGAACCTTTCTACATCGGCTATAGGTACAGTGGGAACATAAAGCATGTCACCGTGTTGAAGCACAACGTTATCCCGGAAATTATTCTCTTTTAACGCAACTTCCAGATTTAGCTTCCGCAACTCTGGTTTATTTGGATTTCCCCTGACAAGTAAAACGCTATTTAATTTTGCATCCGCATTTACTCCACCTGCAGCAGTTATGGCTTGGAGAGCTGTGGGAACGCTATCTACCGGGAAAATACCCGGATGATTTACCTCTCCTAAAATAAAAAACTTATGGCTCTCAACTGACTTAATTGTTATGCTCACCTGTGGGTCTTTTATATACTTTGATAGCTTTTCAGCGATCTCATCCCTCAACTGGAATACCCCAATCCCCATTGTTTTAATTTCTCCAACGAGAGGATAATAATACCTGCCGGGTGGTATCACCTTTATTGTTCTATCTAAATCATTATTACGCCACACAAGTATTTCAATCTCATCACCTGGGCCCAATATAAGGTCTGAGACTTCCGTTTTAATAGGCATTTCAGAAATCTCTGTATTCTCCCCCAAGGATGAATCAACTTCTGCTTGTTTTTTAGTAGAGGCACAGCCAGCAAATATCAGTAACAATGTTAAAAAGGGTACTAACAAAGAATTTAGCCGATTAATTATAAAAGTATATCTTACCACCCAATTCCTCCTTTTACGGATTACTTTCTTGAGCGAAACAACTTACTTTTTTAAAAAAAAGGTAAGAGGTTGGTAGCTCTTACTTTGCGTCAGCAGCACAACGGAATCCGACGCTTCGATTTCGCTCACCGGGTTTACCATTAGAACGCCTGGCGCATCTCATTTGATAAACGTTATTTGCAAATAGGGAACCGCCGCGAATTACCCTCTTTCCAGTAGAAACTTCCGGCCCTTTTGGATTCGAACGTGAGCTTTCGGCATAATAGTCTGCATAATACCAGTCAAAACACCATTCAGATACACTCCCTACCGTATCGTAACAGCCGTACACACTCTTGCCAGATTCATAACTACCTATTGTTAGCGACCCTTTACTGCCAACATTGCATCTCTTTATATCCCACACGTTGCCCCACGGGAACCTTCTTCCATCAGTACCTCTTGCGGCCTTCTCCCATTCAGCCTCCGTCGGTAGCCGCTTCCCTGCCCATGCGGCGTATGCGTATGCATCGTACCAATCTACCCGTATCACAGGAAAATCAGGATGGTCATAGTACCTGTCCTCGTACCATTTATCAGGTTTGTGGTCTTTGCTTTTAGGTTCGTCCATGTAGCACTTACTATGGTCACCGGTTTCCCTGATGTATTCTAAGAATTCCCAATACTGGGAATTAGTAACCTCATATTTGTCAATATAAAAAGCGTCAAGATAGACCTCATGCGCTGGCTTTTCTTCCTCATTAAACTCATCAAACGTACTTCCCATTGTAAACGTACCTGCAGGCACTAAGCCCGTATCGCACTTTTGCTTTATTTCTACGAGAGCTTTCTTCATTGTTTCTGCTCTTTCAGCCTCTCGTTCCTCTTTACGTTGTGTTTTTTCTTCTTTTGTAAATCCCAACTCAACACTTTCCAACTTACTTATGTATTCTTCTACCTTGACTCTTTCTTTTGAGTTAGGCGGAGTCAGTTTAAGGCACTTTTCAAGGTGCTGGAGCGCTTCCTTTTTCTTTCCGAGCTGCCAGCAAACACCGCCGAGGTCATACTGAAGGTTTGCAAGGTCTGGATATAGCTTTTCTGCCTTTTCATATTCGCTAAATGCCGCCTCGAAGGCTGCATCTTCTTTGAGAGCCTTTGCCTTTTCTATATACTTTTTTGCTTGTTCGATGAGCAGTTCCTTTTCACTCAGAGGTTGTTCAACTTCCACCCCAACGGTAGGCGCAGGTATCAATTTTTTCCCATGTAACTTACAGAATTCATCCCCGGGCTGCCCTTTTTGTTTACACTCAGGACAAATCAAATCAGGTTCTACCTTAACAAGTTCTTCGCCATCATTCACACAAAAGATGGTTCCTTCTGCATATAGGGTATTACATTTAGGACACTTCTTGGTATTTGACAAAGACTCCGTAGTTTGCTCTGCTGAAACAATGCTCACCAATAACAAACTAAACACCACTACAACTAAAATAAACCACTTATTCACTTACCCACCTACCTTCTTATTAAAAATCAATACGGCTAACAAGCCTGCCAGCTTGTTAGCTTGAGATATATTTTAGGGAAAACAACTACGAAAATCAACTATAATCGTATTTGGGAAATTTCACTCAAATTGTCTTATTGAGGATTTAGAAATAAAAATCCCCGTGCCCTCTCCCTAACCCTACCCATCATGTGGGTAGGGAAGGAAGGGGGTTGGGGATTTGACGTCAAACCCACAATGTCAGCCTAAGGCGGACATTGCTTCATTCTTCTTTATGATTCACACTTGAGCGCCTGTTCGATACACGTCTAATCTAACGGTGGTGCAGAAATATGAGTCAACGAAAATTTTTATAGTTTGACTACGTTTGAGGCTCTCGGACCTTTTGTGTCAGTGGTTGTTTCAAATTCAACCTTATCGCCAGGAGCTAATGACCTGTATCCCTCACTCTTAATAGCTGAGTGATGGACAAACACGTCATCGCCATCATCCTGGGTAATGAACCCAAACCCTTTACTGTCATTGAACCACTTAACGGTACCTGTAGGCAATTAAATCACCCCCTTATGGTGCTAACAAAGAGACATCCCTTTACCACGCAGGGTATTGGGCTTAAAAATAAAAAAACCACAAAAACCATTAACGGCCTTTGTGGTCTTAAACACGTCTTTATAATGTGTATTCAGAAACAAACGGCTAACGGCTTGACTGCATCGGTTTATTATGCTTCTATAATAACAGAAAAGGCAAGGTTGTCAAGTAAAAAAAATGCAGCCCCAATAATAAAAGGAATCGAAGGTGGTTAGGATAAACTAAAAACGTTCCGCATATTTACGGATAATTAGGGTGAAATCACACCCTACCGTCCACCTTCGATTCCTTGCGAAAGACAGCAAAAATCTTCGATTCTATTGTAAAGATGAACAATTAAAAACCCCTCAAAATGAAGTAACAGAGGAGAGTTATGAGTATCGCATAAAAGATAAGCCGGTTCCACAACCC
>JACQHT010000112.1 GCA_016198835.1 Planctomycetota bacterium
CAATGAGGTAGACAACGAGGTTTTACCTCCTTGATTCAACGAACATAAATTTCGTTGTCTACCTGTTGTTGCCACCACATACCTTTTAGTCACCTACTACAATAAGGAACAAATGATATGCGTGTAGTTATTACTGGACTCGGATTGGTTACCCCAATTGGCGTAGGAGTTAAAGAAAGCTGGAATTCGATGGTTAACGGCAAGGATGGCGCCACCGAAGTAACCTACTTTGATACCTCTAAATACAGGGTACACCGTGCATGTCAGGTAAGAAGTCTTGAGTCCTGCAAGTTTCCAGAGAATAATATCAAGCGCAACACAATCTATAAATACACATATTTAGCCGCCAAAGAGGCGCTTGAAGATAGCGGTATCCCAATTTCTGGCGGGGATATTAATCGTGAAAGATTCGGAATTGCTGTTGGAACCCTTGCGGCAGAACTACCCGTGTTCGAGGACTTGCTAAGGGTAAACCATCAAAATAAAGCTAATGGTTTTGATACGGATGTTGCAGCGATATACCCGCCATCTTCCATAACGTCATCCTTAGCAGAGGATTTTGGCATCGAGGGTCCCAGCCTTATAATGATAAACGCCTGCTCATCAGGCAATCACGCCATTGCATGGGCTTATGACCTCATTCAGATGGGCAAGGCGGATGCTGTGCTTGTAGGCGGCGGCGAACTCATCCCCCAAACGGAGTTCACTCACTTCCATAACCTAAAATCTCTTGCACCTGAAAGATGCCAGCCATTTGATAAAAATAGGCAGGGACTGATGATTGGGGAAGGCGCAGGTATGATGGTTTTAGAGAGTATGGAGTTTGCCTCTAAACGTGGCGCCAATATATATGCGGAGATGATGGGCTATGGCATGAGCAGTGATGGCTACCACATGACTGCCCCGCATCCTGATGGGGATGGCGCTATAAGGGCAGCAAACTTAGCCTTGTCAGCATCAGGGCTTTCCTATAAGGATGTAGATTATGTCAATGCCCACGGTACAGGAACGCCATTAAATGACAAGATGGAAACGTTGGCAGTAAAAGCGGTGTTCAAGGAACGGGCAAAAGAGATTCCATGCAGCTCTATAAAATCCATGATTGGTCATACTATGGGCGCAGCAAGCGCCATAGAATCAGTAGCATGCTGTTTAACCATAAGGGATGGCGTTATTCCACCAACAATTAACTATGAAACACCCGACCCAGAGTGCGATATTGACTGCGTGCCCAATAAGGCAAGAGAATTAAAGGTCAAATACGTGATGAACAACTCCTTTGCCTTTGGTGGGAATAATGTTGCTATCATTTTTGGTGGGTTATAGAAGGGTGGCACGGACAAAGTTGTTTGTCCGTGCATACCGATTTTTGGTTTATGAAGAAACGCGCTGTCATAACAGGAATAGGCATAATCTCCCCCCTTGGGTTTGGGCACGAGGAGTTCTGGAAGAACTTGATTGATGGCAGGTCTGGCATTTCCCCTATTACCTGTATTGATACCACAAACTATAAATGCAAAATGGGGGTGGAGGTTAAAAACCTTCAAACTGAACAATACATTGGGAATAAGGGAATCAAGTACCTTACCAAGGGCACAAAATTCCTTGCCTCAGCCATAAAGCTTGCCCTTCAAGACTCTGGACTCACGACCCTCGACTCTCAACTCGAATGTAGAACAGGTATAATCATAGGCTCAGCCCTCGGTAATTATTCCGAAACCACAGATTATACATACGATATAGTCCGAAACAACCCTTCCGAACTGCTGCCAATGGCGAGCTATGATGTGGCGCTAAATTCTTCAATTAATTTTGCTTCTGTTTTCTTTAAGATAAAAGGCCCTGCACGCACAATTTCTTCAGGCTTTATCTCAAGCACTGATGCCATTGGTAATGCTTATAACTTGATACAAAATGGTAAAGCAGATATCATAATAACTGGCGGCGTGGAACAAATCTCTCTCGACGCTTATGTTATATTTTATATGCAAAAACTTTTAGCAGGCTCAGATGGTAAGTCCGGCGAGATTAGTATGCCGTTTGATGAGAGACGCAGCGGCTTTATCATGAGTGAAGGGGCTTACGTCTTTGTCATGGAGGAACTGGAGTTTGCCAGAAGCCGCGGTGTAAGAATTTATGCTGAGGTCAAAGGATACGCATGTACCAATGCTGGCAGAAAAAGCGGTTCTTTCAGACAAAGGCTCGATAAGGCTGGAAAACCTATGACCGAAGCAATTGAAGAAGCAGGTTTATCCCCTGAAAAAGTTAATCTAATAAGCGCAAATGGCAATTCGAGTAAGGTAGTTGATTTAATCGAAGCAAAGGCAATTCAGGAGGTATTCAGAAACTGTGAAGAACCTCCGTTGGTAAATTCTATTAAAGGCATGACAGGCGAACCTTACGGCGCCTCAGGCGCCATGCAAATGGCTTCAGCTGTGTTAGCAATAAGGGACGGCATTGCCCCCCCCATGTATCCTGAATGGGGAATGGAGAATGCGGAATGCGGAATGCAAGAAGGTAGACATTTTAATTCCGAATTCCACAATCCGCAATCCACATTTCAAAGAGACCCAGAATGCGATTTGAATTTTGTAGGGTGGCATGGACAAACTCGTTTATCCGTGCAATTGAATACTGTGCTCATTAATTCCCTCGATTATTTGGGAAACAACGCCTGTTTGGTTATACAAAGATTTTGTTAGGTGCAAAATGCAAATTGAAACACAGAGGCACAGAGAGACTTGTTTATTATGAGGAAGGGTTGACAGAAGTAAGAAGTAAAACGTGAGACGTGAGATGTAAGACGAAAAAGCTCGTCTACCGTCTTACTTTTTCCGTTTCACTTCCTTGTACAGGGATGAGAAATGAAAAGATTGTTTGAAAAGAAAAAATTAGGAGGTCAAAATGCTTACAGAATATATAGAAGAGGCTATGAAATTAGCTCACTATGAAATTATAGAGGATGAGGGAACATTCTGGGGTGAAATACCAGATTTTCAGGGTGTGTGGGGTAGAGCAGAAACGCTGGAGGAATGTCGAAAATGGCTTAAAGATGCTCTTGAAGAATGGTTGATATTCCGCCTTAAAAATAACCTTGAACTGCCTGTCGTGGGTAATATTGACTTGAATAAACTGTTGACATCGGTATAAATATGTCAAAACTCTCCCCTGTTTCTATGGAAAGAATTTGTCAGAAAATTGCAAAAACTTGGTTTTGCGGGTCCTTTCTTTGGCGGGAAGCATCCTAAAATGAAGCGTGGGAAATTGACACTAATTATACCTAATGAACATGAGGGTGATATTGGTGTAGGTTTCTTGAGACGGTTATTAAAACAGGCAGAAGTAAGCAGGGAAGAATGGTTAAAAGAATAATCAGGAATGAAAAGATTATTTGAAAAGATAAAAATCGGTTCGCTTGAGCTGAAAAACAGGATTGCCATGTCTGCTATGGACCTCGGCTTTACAACCAATGGTCGTGTCAACGACAGGCTAATTGATTTCTACAGGGAGCGGGCAAAGGGTGGGGTGGGTTTAATCGTTGTCGGCGGTTGTTATCCTGAGTTGAATGGCAAGGTATGGAAAAGCATAATCAGCCTTGAAAATGACGAATTTATCCCTGACCTCAGAAGATTGACGGATGCAGTTCATAAACACAAGGCTCGGATAGCAGCACAAATCCTGCATGCTGGAAGAGATGCCCTTTCTTTCTTTACCAAGATGCAGCCCGTTGCCCCCTCAAATGTTACAGGCAGACTCAGTAAAGAAGTGCCACATGTGCTAACCCAAGCAGAGATAAAGAAGGTAATCGAGGGGTATGCCTCAGCCTCACTCAGAGCGAAGAAGGCGGGCTTTGATGCCATTGAAATTCACGGCGGGATGGGATACCTTATCAATCAATTCCTTTCCCCAATTACAAACAAACGAAAAGACCGATATGGCGGCACACTACAAAAAAGAATCAATTTTGCCAGAGAAGTAATTATTGCGGTAAAGAAAAAGGTAGGCAGAGAGTTTCCTATCATCTTCCGTATTCCGGGTGATGACCTTGTGGCTGGTAGTAATAGGATTGAGGAAAATATTATTATAGCTAAGGAACTTGAAAAGGTTGGTGTGGATGCCTTCAATGTTTCCCCCGGCTGGCATGAAAGTACGACGCCAATAATGCTTATGGCAATCCCGAGAATGCCATACATATTTCTTGCCGAATCAATAAAGCAGAACACCAGCGTTCCAGTGATAGGTTCTATAAGGATAAACAATCTCTCACTTGCTGAAGAAATCATTGCAAATGAGCAGGCAGATTTAATCTCGCTTGGAAGGCCATTAATCGCCGACCCTGAAATGCCAAATAAATACAGGCTCGGCAAAGTTGAAGATATAAGGACATGCATAGCTTGCAATCAGGGCTGTTTTGATAATGTTCTGAAACTCCGTCCTGTTTCTTGCCTTTATAATGCACAGGCTGGAAAGGAGGGGGAATATAAGATAAGACTTGCAAAACAAAAGAAAAAGGTATTAGTAATCGGGGGCGGTCCTGCAGGAATGGAGGCAGCGAGGGTAGCCGCGCTGAGAGGACACAGTGTTACGTTGTATGAAAAGGACGACAAATTAGGTGGTCAACTCAAATATGCCTGGATTCCACCAGGGCGCGAAGAATTCCAGAACGTCATCAACTTTCTTGAGACACAAATAAAAAAAATAGGGGTAAAAATAAATCTTCAAAATAAAGCAGACATTCGTACTATTGTTAGCGAAAACCCGGATGCCTTAGTTATTGCAGTGGGTTCAAAGCCGATTATCCCTGATATTTCAGGGATAGAAGGGAAAAATGTTTGCCTTGCACAGGATGTGCTTAATGGTACTGCCGGGGTCGGTAAAGATGTTGTTATCATTGGTGGCGGGACGGTAGGCTGTGAGACTGCTTTGCATATCGCCAGGATGGGCGCTATGTCTCCCGAAGTTGCGATGTTCCTTTTAAGGCACAATGTACTTGACAAGCGAACGGTAATAAAGCACGTAACGAGGGGACAAAAGAATATTACTGTGCTTGAAATGAAACCCAGGATTGGCGGTGGCTTTGGGCCATCAACCAGATGGGTGATACTTAAGGAGATGGAAGAGGCGGGAGTAAAATCCTTAACCAATGTAAAGGTAAAGGAAATAGAGTCCGGGAGTCGAGAGTCGGGAATAACTATCGAAAGGAACGGTAAGAAGCAGTTCATCAAGGCTGATACGGTGGTAATTGCTGTCGGCTATGTACCTGATAAAAAACTCGACTCTCAACTTAACGGGAGAATTCCAGAGGTGTACGCTGTAGGTGATTGTGTTAATGTTAGAACGGCCTTTGAAGCAGTGCATGAGGGATTCGAGTCGGGGCTTAAAATTTAGTGGTATAATTTTTGAATCTTAAAAGTTAGATTTAACATCCAACAACGTAGTTAAACCGAAAAGATGCGGAGGGTGAAAAG
>JACQHT010000114.1 GCA_016198835.1 Planctomycetota bacterium
GACTTCCACTTGCTTTACATTATCATCTATATCAGTCTCACCAGGCACAGGCTCTAACTCTGCACGTATTACGTAAGTTCCTTCCTTTAGTCTTTCAGTATTCCAGCTATATACAATCTTGTGAGATGCCAGACCGTCCAGCGCTTTAGCTTCCATACCTATTTGTTGTTCTGTTGTAAGACACGTTACCGTTAATACAGTCGTCAGCTTTGTCGGTGTCTCATTGCCAATAACCACTTCAATATTAACATTTCTTCCGATAGTAGCTCTCATGGGAGCGTCCAGCGATACTACAGCGACCCCATGCACCTCCTCTTCTTTTTCCTTCTCAGCGGCAAGGCTGTAAGATGACCCGATTGATAATAATAAAATAACCCCGATAAATCTCCAACCCTTTGTATTTATCATTTTAAAGTCCCTCCTCTTTCTTAGCTTTTTTCTGCTTCCATTAGTGCTATAAACCTTTCAAACAAATATCCCGCATCGTGCGGACCCGGGGATGCCTCTGGATGATACTGGATGCCAAAGGCAGGGATGTCCTTGCACTCAATGCCTTCTACAGATTTGTCATTCAGATTTATATGGGTAATCTCTACGCGTCCAAATGCGTTACCCTTTCTTGAATCTGCATCCACAGCAAAGCCATGATTCTGGGCAGTTATTTCAACCTTTCTGGTAGTCAAGTCCATTACAGGCTGATTTGCACCGTGATGACCAAATTTTAGCTTGTATGTTTTATAGCCGAGACTTAATCCCATAATTTGCTGTCCGAGGCAGATGCCAAAGACAGGCTTTTTGCCAAGCAGTTGCCTGGTATTTTCAATCATATATGAGACGGCTTCAGGGTCGCCGGGACCATTTGAAAGCAATACCCCATCTGGTTTCATTGCTAAAACCTCATCAGCCTTAGTGTTGGCTGGCACGATAGTCACCTTACACCCACAGTTAACCAACTTGCGAATAATGTTATATTTGACTCCGCAGTCATAGACAACCACGTGGAAAGATCTGGAATATGCTTTTTGCGGTTTCTGAAAAATGTCAAGTTGTCCGCCTAAGGCGGATTTTTCACCTTCTTTGAATTCAGCCTCTGTGCTTTCTTGTTCCCATTCATACATCTTCTCACAGGTTACATGCTTTACGAGGTCTTTCCCTACCATGCCTGGAGACGCTTTAGCCTTGTTAATAAGACTTTCTGGATTAGTGTCAATTGTGGAAATTACCCCTTCCTGTGCGCCAAAATCCCTTATATGCTTTGTCAAAGCACGTGTATCTATACCCTGAATACCTACGATTCCGTAACGTTTTAGAAATGTTTCTAAGTCCCACCGAGAACGCCAGTTGCTTGGGTAAACACTGCTTTCCTTAATAATAAACCCTTTTAAGTAAGTTCTTAAGGATTCGCAGTCAATTTCGTTTGTACCGTAGTTGCCTATGAGCGGGTAGGTTAAGGTGACAATCTGCCCTTCGTAGGAAGGGTCGGTAAGTATCTCTTGATACCCCGCCATGCTTGTATTAAAGACCACCTCTCCGATAGTTTCGCCCTCAGCGCCAAGTGAATATCCTTTAAAGACTGTGCCGTCCGCAAGGGCGATAATTGCATTTTTTCTCATTTTTTCCTCATTCTAATATTATATATTTGCGCATCTAAGTCCCTATGTGATACTACTTGCTTGAAGGTATTATGTCAAGTTAAAGTTTTTTCTTGACACCCTCGATAGATTCGCATAATATAATAATTTGTAGGCGGTTAACTTACGAAGGCTGGGGGGGGACTATCTGGAGCTTGGTTTTGAAGCGATGTCTTTACCTAATAAAATCAGCTTGACTCGAATCGTTTTCATCCTACCATTTGTCCTCTGTATTATCCAGGTACAAAATAACGACTTATATAGATATATTGCACTTGCCATGATATTTGTACTTGGTGTAACTGACGCATTAGACGGATACCTTGCCAGGAGAAGAAACGAAATAACGAAATTAGGAAGGTATCTTGACCCTGTAGCGGATAAACTGCTATTAGTGACGTCATGTATATTGCTATCTTCTAAAATCTGGCCTGAGCCCAGACTCCCCAACTGGTTATCAGCCATAATATTGAGCCGAGATATATTTATCCTTCTTGGAACCATTGCGTTAATCCTTTTTACGGGCAAGGTAAGCTGTCAGCCAAATACTTTAGGTAGAGTTACGACGTGTCTACAGGTAATAGCAGTGATGGCGGTATTAATGGGCAATCATCTGCCAATTATTACAGTGATTATATTATCCTGGGTTGCGGCGGTCTTTACACTTGCCTCAGGTATAAATTATACGTATATGGGGATTAAACAATATAGATTAAAATGCAATTTTTAAAAGTAGAGACGCATTGCAATGCGTCTCTACATCATTTTTTCATAGAGCAGGAGAAGATAGACAAATGTTTAATACAATCCCTGAGGTGCTTGAGGATTTTAGACAGGGAAAGATGGTTATCGTTGTAGATGATGCGAATCGTGAAAATGAGGGTGATTTAACGATTGCAGGAGAAAAGATTACGCCAGAAATCATCAATTTTATGCTCAAGCATGCTCGCGGTATAATATGCGTGGCGATAACACCTGAACGTGCCGAGCAATTAAACCTGCACCCGATGGTTATGAACAACACATCGAACTTCCAGACACCCTTTACTGTGTCTGTTGATGCAAGGTACGGCACTACGACAGGGGTATCTTCAGATGACCGTGCCAAAACGATATTGGCAGTGGTAGATGACGCTACCAGACCAGAAGACCTTGTTAGACCGGGACACGTATTCCCCCTGAGGGCACAGAAAGGGGGCACGCTGGTACGTGCCGGTCATACTGAAGCGGCCGTTGACCTTACCAAGCTCGCCGGGTTGAAACCTGTTTCTGTAATAGCAGAAATCATGTCTGACGATGGAAAAATGGCAAAATTGCCCGAACTCAAGAAATTTGCCGAACAACATAAGATGAAGATATGTACCATTGCGGACATTATTAAATATCGCAGACAAAAGGAACGTCTCATCGAAAAAAGGGTTTCTGTCAAATTGCCAACACACTATGGAGAATTTAATTTACATCTGTACCGTTCCACTGTTGATGACTATCTTCATCTTGCGATGTGCCTCGGTGACATAGGAAGCAATGATGATTCTCCTGTTCCCGTACATAACGAACCCATTCTCGTAAGGGTTCATGACGAGTGCCTAACGGGTGACATCTTTGGCTCACTGCGATGCGACTGTGGGGAACAACTTCGTAGTTCTTTAAGAATGATAAAAGAAGAAGGCAAGGGAGTTGTGCTTTACATGAGGCAAGAAGGTAGAGGGATAGGTCTCGAAAACAAGCTCCGCACCTATGCACTCCAAGAAAAAGGCTATGATACCGTTGAAGCAAATGAAAAATTAGGATTCTCTGCAGATAAGAGGGATTACGGTATAGGGGCGCAAATCCTCCGTGATTTGGGCATTACCAAGATGAAACTTCTCACAAATAATCCAAGAAAATATGCTGCCCTTGCAGGTTATGGACTTGAGATTGTAGAGAGAGTTCCAATAATGACACAACCGGTCAAGGAAAATCTGCGTTACCTTCGAACAAAAAAGGAAAAACTTGGCCATATACTCGAAGGGGTATGACTCAGTAGAGGCATACCTGTGTGTCTGTCCTTTTTCTGGGCGTACATATAGGCTTGCTCCTACTTGAACTGTTCAATTACTTCAACACCTTTAGGAACAACTAATTGCATAGACATCTTTCTTGTTTTTTGGCTAATCTTGTTTTCTAAACAAGATGAATAAACTTCATTATACCACAAAACAATTCTTCGTAATTACACTCTTATTTCATTCAGGTGTATTTTTTGTCTTTCCTATTTTAACTTATTCCTTTGCACAGGATAATGTTAATCTTCAGGCAGTTGAAACACCCGCACAGCAAAGTATATTGGGCGATATGAAATTCCACCATGAAATGGCAGAACTCCTGGGGGAAAAGGTGGGACCGGATGATTCAGGAGATATCTATAATGCGGGTGGCCTTGCAAGCTACTATACAGGCTCAGAAGAACTTTTTCCAGGAAAGGGGAGATTTGGGCAACTTTATAAATTTCTGCCCGTGATACGATGGTATGACCCGGCATATTATTTTAACAGCGATGTCTTCCGTCCTAACAGCACAACAACAGGTGAATTTGTAAACGAACAGTGTATCACTTGCCATATAGTAGAAAGCCCTGGCATTGTGACACAATGGAAACAAAGTAAACATGGAACGCCTTCCGCAGGTAAAGAGGTAGTTGGTTGCGACCGTTGTCATGGTAAGAATCACGAAAAGCTTATGATGCCTTCTTATGAACTCTGTGGTGAATGTCATGAGAAACAACTTAAGGGACATAGAGAAGGTGAACGAGGTTCCCACACACATGCCTATCATCTGGAGTTGATAGACCAGGGATGTCAGATGGAGAAACCTGCTGAAGAAACGACCTCCTGTCTGGGCTGTCACGCTATTGTAGAAAACAGGTGTGACGGTTGCCATACCCGGCATCGCTTTTCTACGTCCGAGGCGAGAAAACCCACCAGTTGCGCCGTATGCCATTCTGGTCCTGAGCAATACGAGTATGAGATGTACTTGCAGTCTTATCACGGCATGATTTACCAAGGAGAAGGGCAGAACTGGGACTGGACAAAGCCGCTTAATGCAAAAAACTATGTTGTCCCAACGTGTGCGTACTGCCATATGCCTGATGGGAACCACAATGTTACCAGTATGTCTACGGTTTACACCTATATGGGTACTTCACTGGTAGATCGAGGGTCTTCCCGGTACAAGGCGACACGAGATGCATGGGTCAACATTTGCAAAGGATGCCATTCTCCGCGATTTGCCAGAGACCATCTGGAAGCCATGGACGAAGCGGTAAAGCTGAGTTTTACAAAATATCGCGAGGCGATGAGCATAGTGATGGAGTTATATAAAGATAATCTGATAGACCCCATGCCATGCGACCTTGCCCCTGATTCATCAGGTCATAACGTCTTTAGTCTATTACCAGGAAAGGGGGAGATGCGAAAGTATAATGTTTCTAACATAGAGAGATTAACATACGAAATGTTAGTTGATATTATTGGCGCCATTTATAAGGCAAAGTCCCACAATGCCTACTACAGCCCAATTTATGGGTATTGGGAATGGGCACAAGACCGCTGGCTGGTGCAGATTAAGGACGAAGCGAGTAAACTAAAACGTTTTGCAGAGATTGAAGAGAAGTTGGGTATTAAGCACAACGCCTATCCCTTTTGGAAGCACGGCGAGTACACAGATATGCTACTTGGTTGGAAGAGAAAAGAATAGGGTAAATGGGAATTTGGGATTCACTGCGGATAATATACTATAATTGTCTTTTAGCTTGCCATAAATTCACAAAATCGGGACGATTACTTTCAAATTCACTTGCCAGCTTTTCTATATCTTCCTTTGTTTCTTTGTTTAAAAATTTCTTGTCTACCATCTCAATAAACAAAAAAGATAGAATCTCAACTTGGATTACGATCCAACGTTTTGGCATATCTGGGGGAATCATCGAGTGGTAAATTTTACCGTGCAAAAAGTTGGATGGGACTCTATAAAGAAGGTCATATATTGCCTCGTTTGTAAGTATTGGGAATAATCCCTTTGTAGTAGCTGCCAAATCATCCAGATTAAGCTTAGTAATTATTTCTTTAATAGTAGGAAAATCAAATCCACTATTTTTTAAATGGTTCTTCGAAAAATCCTCTATGCGTTCCGGTAGATTTAACAAATTTGCTTCAAACTTTTTATATAATTTTCCATAAAGATCTTTTAAGGAGTTATTCTCCCCCTTTATCTTTCGATACCTATACCTTTGACTCAATTGGAATAAATATTGTGCTACGCAAATACCGAATTTTTTATTGTCATCCTGATTGACAAGGTAAGTAAGTTCGGCATATATTTCTGTGAGGGTACGGGTAAGAGGATAATAGTAAGAAAAAACCTCGTCTCTTTCTGTTTCTAACTTTTCATTTAGAAACTCAACAATATTCCAAAAATTCTCTACGTACAATTTTTCTGTTCTCAAAATAGTTATTACAGGGAGACGCAACGGGCTCTTTCCTTTATTCTCAACAAGGCACTGCTGCTTTCTACCAAGTGTTGATAGGTTTCGTATAAGGTTTATTTGATTTTGTACTGGATTATCCATGATAATATTGAAATTTGAGGAAAGGAAAAGCCGCGACTGTTCCCTACTTAAACGGTTCAATTACTTCTACGCCTTTAGGAACTACGAATTGAAATGTTTTATCTGGAATGGGCTTATTAAGGGATATGTTATTTAGCTCTATCTTGTTTACAATCTCGCCTTCACTTTCAGAAAGCTCTATTACGCTTGGCAGCCAGAACCCTTCTTCAATCCACAAATGTATCTTTGAATACCTGTCATCCGCCTGAGGCGAATTGGCTTTGGTAATCAACTCCAGTACATAGAATTTTTTACCCTTTTCTACCTTTTTCTCTATAAGTGATATTTCGTACCTTTTATTTGCCTCTGCCACAGAGCTATTGTATCCAAGTTCAAAAAAGTTGATACCCTGAGTGGGTTGCGAACCCCCTTCCTGGGCATCTTCCTTTGCTTTGTACTTCTCCACTTGCTTGGTTCCGGGGTGAAAAATCCATACATACTCCCCATCAATAACATTTATTTCATTCCGAGGCGCAGAAAACTTTATATATGCATACCCGGGCTTTTTATACCTTATTTCGCCGTTTGAGACCTCATTGACCTCGAGCAATGGAATGATTTTTGTAAATGTTAAATC
>JACQHT010000115.1 GCA_016198835.1 Planctomycetota bacterium
AAGGAAGCGCGTCCCGCAGAGTCAAAGAACAATACTTTCCTGTTTGGAGTAGCCACTTACTTCTAATGGTGAATATCCCAGGAAAAAGGGGAGGGGCTTTCTCCAGCCTCCTCGCCCAAAAGATGGCGAGTCCGCCATTATTTGGGTGGACTTTCTACCCCTCCCCCAAGTTATTGAAAGAGGTGAACAAAATGTTTTACAAAGCAGTAGGGGCACGTTGCAACGTGCCCCTACTTATCCTTTTTGTGCTTCAGGGGTGTGCCACAACACCTGCCAGATTCGCAGGAGAGCAAGTAAGATACGAAAGGACTTTTTCTGCAGATTATGATGCAGTCTGGTCAGCCACAATGGACGCCTTAGTCACAAGCGGCATACATGTTAAAGAGGAGAACAAAGAGACAGGGGAGATATACACAGAATGGGTTGAAGAACAACCTGTAGATAGAGGTGGCTTATTCTTCGGAGTTTATTGGATTGAGCGATATAGGTTTATTATTTCAGTCATCAGAGAAGGTGAAAGTGCTACTCGACTGACTGTGCTTTGTCTGGTTGAGGAGAAAACAAAGGGAGGGACCCGCTCCCTCAGGTGGGTAATGAAAAAATCTTCAGGAGAACTTGAACAGCAATTGCTGGATAAAATCGAGAAAATTTTGGCAAATCAATGAATGGCATTAATGGTTTCCAGACAAACATGCCATCAGGAGGCTTAACAGAATAATCTGAGAAGGTGAAAAGTAAGTCGCGGCGTACTCTTCACCTGTCGCTCAGCACGAAAGGTCTTGTCGTGCTGAGCGACAAGACCTTTAATTTTACGATTCTGATTATACAAGGTGAAAAGGAATGTATTTAAAAGTATTGTTAACCTTTATATGTCTATTGTTAGCGGTTTCGTCTGATTATTCCATTGCACAATCCGCCTCAGGCGGATACGAAGAAGAACCACTGGATAATTATCAGCTCCAGGTTTACCTTACTGAGGAGCAAGCCTTTAGGCTTGTATTTCCGGAGGAAACGGAGATTGTTACGGACGAGATTGCTCTTACTGTTGAGGAAAAGCAGGCTTTAGAGAATCGCTTGAAACGAAGACTTTTTGAGGATAGATTTAAGGTTTATATAGGGAAAAGGGAGGGCAAGGTAAGGGGTTATGCAATCATAGGTGAGGAGATTGGGAAGTTTCATCCGTTCACGTTTATTGTAGGCGTTACGCCAAATGGAAAGATTAGCCAGGTGGCGGTGCTTGTCTACAGGGAAAGCCGTGGGGGTGAGATAGCACGTAAAAGATTTCTATACCAATTTATTGGTAAGACACCTAAACACCCCATAAGAATTAATAAGGATATTATTAATATAACCGGTGCGACAATGTCCGTTAATGTTATGTGCGCAGGGGTGAAGAAGGCTTTGGCTATTATAGATGAATTTTACCTGAGCGGGAAAAGAGACACGTTATTAATGGCACTGCCACCATATAAACCTAATACCGAACAAAAGGTTGAAGAACAAAATGGGCAGGTAGTTACGGAGAGCCGCTTACTGATGGGGACAGTTGCTGAAATAACCGCCTATGGGGACAACACAGAGATGGTTAAGGGCGCAATCAATCTCGCCTTTGAGGAGATAAACAGGCTTGACAATCTTATGAGCAATTATAAACAGGAAAGCGAATTATCACGGATAAATCGAGAAGCTGTAAAAGGACCAACTACATGCGACAACGAACTTCTTCACGTTATTGAAGAGTCCCTGCGATACAGTGCCATGACAAACGGGGCTTTTGATATTACTGTTGGTCCGCTTATGAAGGTATGGGGATTCTTGAAAAGCGAAGGCAGGATGCCCTCACAAGATGAATTAAATACTGTAATGCCTGCAGTATCTTATAAAAACATAAGTCTAAGTAATTCTAAAAACCCTGATGAGAGAAAAATATCCTTCAAGAACCAGCAAACACAATTAGACCTTGGCGGGATTGGGAAGGGATACGCCGTTGATAGGGCATGCGATGTTTTAAAAAAGAATAGTGTTACATGCGCCTGCATTAATTTTGGAGGGAATATAAGAGTAATAGGCAGCCCTCCGGGTAGTGAAGCGTGGAAAATTGCCGTGCAGCATCCGAGACAAAAGGATGCCGTACTTGGGTACTTTGAGCTTACAGATGGCGCAATCTCTACTTCGGGTGATTATGAGAAGTTCTTTACAATTGATGGAAAAAGATATACACATATAATAGACCCGAGGAATGGTAAGCCTGTAGAAAACATGATAAGTGTCACAGTACTTGCTAAAACAGCTACGCAGGCAGATGCCCTTAGTACAGGCATCTTTGTCATGAATTATAAAGAAGGTCTTAAACTGATTGAAAAACTTGATGGGGTAGAAGCTATCCTTATTTATGAGGGTGTAGCGGCGAACGGCCGTTCGCCCCTGCTACTACATCAGGAGATGAGCAAGGGATTTTCAAAGCTATTTCATCCAGAAGGAGACCAAATACAATGAAGAAAACGCAATCAAAGCTTTCCATGGCTCCAGTTAGTACGAAAATCTATTTTACCCTGTTTTTATTGCTTATAGGATGCGCCTTTGTTATTGGTATGCTGAACTACTATGATAAAACCAGATTTTCTTATGATAGAACGATTCGGTATTATCGTGGAGACGAGGAGAGCTTTAGCCCATCATTACCACCAAAGGAGCAGGTAGGGGCAGGTTTTAAACCTGCCCCTACTGATCCAGACGAAGGTATGTTCTTTCAGAAAACTTATCAAGAACTCTTAAGTACAACTCATACACATTGCTTCTCGATAGCCATAGTGTTGTTTGTGCTGTCCCGCATTCTCTCTATGACAATGATTAAAGAATGTATTAAGATTTCCGTCTACAGCCTTGCATTTGCTGGAATGGCTGCCAATCTCGGGGCAACATGGCTTATCACCTTTGTTACACCCTATGCTACTATTATGCTGAGCTTATCGAATATTGCACTTTGTATTTCATTTGGCGCATACGTAATAATCCCTTTGTACGAGATATGGCTCGGACAAAAGTCTCCGTTACCCATAACGGACAATAATAATTCCTAAAAGTATCCCGCGGGAAAGGGGAGGGGGCTTTCCTCTGACCTCCTTTCTACCCCCCTCCCCTAAAAAAATTCAAAATAAAATTTTTTGGTTGACAATGTGGTCTCTTTTCTTGATAATTAACGTATATACGTAATAACAAAGCGGGATTAAACAATATTGGAAGGACGGTTTTTATGGTAAACGATAGCGGTTTAAAGATAACAAAAAAAACATCTATCGGGGAAATAATAAAGCAATATCCAGAGGCGGAACCCGTAATTCAAAAATATTTTGGCAGGGGCTGTTTCACCTGTCCAGGGTCAAAGACGGAGGATATTGCCTTTGGGGCATTAATGCACAATATTGACCCGGAACAGATAATAAAAGAAATCAACGAAGTTATTACAAAAAAATAGGCTTTTTGAACTTTTTTAACGGTAGACAACGAGGTTCTACCTCGTTGATTCTTCCTATCGGTGAAATCAACAAACACAAAGTTTGTTGTCTACCTTTTAGAGGGAGGAAAATTCATTATGAAAAATAGTAGTCCTACTTCAGGTGGAAACAATTTGCGGGAAAAGGTTGAGAAGTGCCTTGACTCTATCAGGCCTTATTTGCAGGCAGATGGCGGCGATATTGAATTAGTAGACATAGAAGAAAGCGGAGTCGTAAAGGTGAAGCTCAGGGGCGCATGCGGCGGATGCCCAAGCGCTCTAATAACCCTAAAACAAGGGGTTGAGGCAAGGTTGAAAGAAGAAATACCTGAAGTACAGTGTGTTGAGGCAGTATAACTACAATCCACCTGAAGCATAAGGATGGCCTATGCTCACCAATTTTAAAGGAGTTATTATATCATGAGTTTAGTTTTAGGACCCATTCATTACTGGATGCACAATAAGATTAAGACAACAGAAAGCAGAGAGGCTGCAATTGTTTCTGCCTTTAAAAAGAGATTTGGCGAGACAGCCTGCGCCGAGGTTCTTGCAAACGTTTATAAAAAGTATCCACCTTCCAAGAATGTGGGTAAACCCTTGGAAGAAATACTTGAGGGCGTTATGATTCACCAGGGAATCCAGAATCTTATTGTTGATGTAGAAACAAGGGAGGCTGCAACGGTTGCCGCCTTTAGTAAAAAATTTGGCAAGGAGGCTAATGAAGTATCCATAAAGGCAGCCTATGAGCATGGCATCAACTGCGGTCAGACAGCTGCAAAGGAAAAGGGCAACGGTTGTACTGCTAAGGATGCATTTGAGCTTCTTGGTGATTACTTCTGCGATGGCATGCCTTGCGATAGGGGTGCGCAGGTAATGGAAGAATCCGAGAGGCGTACAACCTGGGACCATAATGATTGCGTTCACATAGGATATTGGCAGACTGCTGAAGCTTCATCGGAAACAATGTGCGACCTCGTAACTGCATGGATTGATGGATTTGGCAAGGGGCTAAATCCATCGCTTACGCATAAAAGAGAAAAATGCATTGCTAAAGGAGATGCAGATTGTATCTCCAGCTACGAACTTAAATAAAACGGTAAATAGGCTATAGGCGATAGGCTATGGGCTATGGGCTGTGGGTTATAATATCTATTGCCTATGACCTATAGCCTAAATCCTATGTATGACCTATAACCTGTCTAACCGATATTCCCGCCAGATACTCTTTAACAGCATTGGCGAAGAGGGCCAGAAACTTCTAAAAAACTCTTTTGCCATAATACTTGGCTGCGGTGCACTTGGAAGTGTTTCTGCAAGCCTACTCACACGCGCCGGCGTAGGTCGGATTAAACTTATAGACAGGGATTTTATTGAGGAAAATAACCTCCAAAGACAAATCCTCTTTGACGAAGAGGACATCAAAAATGGCCTCCCCAAGGCAATAGCCGCACAAGAAAAACTACGACAAGTAAACTCAAGCATTATAATAGAAGGGGTTGTTTCGGACGTTAATTACACTAATATAGAAAAACTACTGGACGGAGCGGACGTAGTTATTGACGGACTTGACAACTTCGAAACAAGGTTCTTGTTAAACGACTGCTGTGTCAAGAATAATATTCCGTGGATTTACGGTGCATGTATAGGCAGTATGGGTTTAACAATGAACATTGTTCCCTCAAAGACTCCTTGCCTTCGCTGCGTCCTTGAGTCGCTACCCCCTTCAGGTACATTGCCTACATGTGATACTGCAGGCATCATTGGTTCAATTGCCACAGTCATTGCCTCAATTCAAGCCACTGAAGCTATAAAATTACTCACCGGGAATATAGACGCTATCAACAAAGATCTTATCAGTTTTGATATATGGAATGGCAGAATCCAGAAGATACATATTTCAAATGCCGTGGTAGGAGAGGGGTTACCCCGCCCTGATTGCCTAACATGCAAGCAGAGGAATTATGAATTTCTTGAAGGCAGAACAAGCACATGGACAACCACAATTTGCGGTAGAAATGGAGTGCAAATAATCCCCCTCGTCCGAAATCCAAAATCCGAAATCCGAAACCCGAAATCCGAACAAGAGGTGTGCTTCGAACATCTTGCACAAAAGCTCCGTCCTTTAGGAAAGGTGGGCTTTAACAAATTCATGATGAAATTCAAAATTAATAGTTATGAAATGACAATCTTCCCCGATGGGCGGGCAATTATTACCGGCACGAATGACCCTGGAGTAGCAAAGGGATTATATGCAAAGTATATGGGAATGTAGGAGGAATAAAAAATGCAAAAATGCTGCGAAACAGTAGTAGAATTAAGAAACTATCTTAAAGGAGTAATTGAATTTCAGGGGAACGGAAATATAAAAATCCTAAATGAAGATAAGTTTCGTACGGAAAAACTGGATGGCATGGTCAGTTGTTCCGTATTTAGTAAGGATACGGATATATTAAACCTGTCCAGATGGCTTATAAGAACAGCCGCTTCTAAACTCGGTATAAAATCCTCCTCTATCCAGGGACTTTATGAGGCAATGGGCAGGAAGGAATACAAGGGGTTTACCGTTCCTGCTATAAATATACGCGGCTTGACTTACGACGTTGCGAGGTCGGTCGTCAGAGCAGCAAAATCAAATAACGTTGGCGCACTTATCTTTGAAATAGCACGCTCTGAGATAGATTACACAAATCAGAGACCCGCAGAATATGCCAACGTTGTAACCGCTGCCGCAATAAGGGAGAAATATCAGGGTCCAATCTTTATCCAGGGTGACCATTTCCAAATTAATGCAAAGAAATATAAAAGCGATGCAAATGCCGAGGTTGACGCAGTAAGGTCGCTGATTAAAGAGGCGGTTGACGCAGGTTTCTACAATATAGATATTGATTCATCCACCCTCGTTGATTTAAGCAAACCCAGCGTAACAGAACAGCAGAGGCTTAACTTTGAACTGGCGGCAGAACTAACCTCATACATACGCAAATTAGAGCCGAAAGGGATAACTATATCAGTAGGCGGTGAAATTGGCGAGGTCGGGGGAAAGAACAGTACGGAGGAGGAACTAAGGGCATTTATGAACGGCTACCGCCAGACGCCCGCCTTAGGCGGGGGACTTAAGGGAATAAGCAAGATTAGTATTCAGACAGGAACCACACATGGCGGCGTACCGCTTCCTGATGGAACAATTGCGAAGGTGAAACTTGATTTCGATACCCTTGAGAAACTCTCACGCATAGCAAGGGATGATTACGGCATGTGCGGCGCCGTCCAGCATGGCGCATCCACACTCCCACCGGAAGCCTTCGATAGATTCCCAAAAACAGGTACGGCGGAGGTGCATCTCGCCACAGAATTCCAGAACATGATTTATGAAAATGAGCACTTTCCCAAAGACCTTAAAGATGAAATATACGAGTATTTAAGAAAGACCTGTGCCAGCGAAAAAAAGGAAGGCGAAACAGATGAGCAGTTCATATATAAGACACGTAAAAAAGCCTTTGGGCCATTCAAGGAAAAGCTCTGGAACCTTCCATCCAGCACAAGGGATACAATTAGCAAAAACCTTGAGGGGAAATTCGACTTCCTATTTAAGAAGCTGAACGTTGTTAATACAAGGGACACGATTGCAAAGACCATAAAGCCCGTGGATGTCCCGGTACCACCGCCTTCGGCTATACAAATGTAAAGTTGACATTTTACATTGCAGATTGAAGGTAGGGATATAGTTTGTCGTTTTTTAAGGTTAATAATTGGTGGTTAAGGTTAAGGAGAGATGAAAGATGGAAATTATAGATATTGCTAAGCTGATAGATTCTATACGTAATTGGAAGACATGGGTAATGCTTATTATCGTTTCAATTTTTGGTGTATTGGGAAGTCTTACTCATAAATTAACATCCCCGTCCGCGGATGAGATATCTTTGTTGGGTTACATTGTAGTAGGGGCAGTGGCGTCCATTGCGGTTCTTTTTATAATTGTACCATCAGATGCAGTCAGGCTCGTTGCCCTATCCCTTATAGTAGGCTATGGGGGAAAGGCGGTACTTGATGCCTCAGCAGCCAAAATGCAGGCGTTCATTGCAAAGGAAGAGACCATCAAGGCAAAAGAAATAGGCAAAGAGGCAGTAGATGTTGGGAAAGAGGCTGTAAAACAACTGGAGGCTTTAATGGAAACCAGGAGACCATCCGAAGAAACACCCAGACGAATACCAGGGGGATATAAACCACCAAAAGATCTTACGGATAAACTGGGGAAATTATCTGACAAGTTAGATTCTTTGGAAATAAAAAGCCAATTTAAACCAAAATGAGAAGATTCTATTTGCTAACCGTTGTGATATTTTAGTGTGATGCTGCGCCATTCTCAAACTCTCAGGTAGCCAGGTAACATCTCATAAAGGAGATGAAAAAGTTATGAGTAGTGGCAGGACAATTCAGCTCTACTTTATTCTGGACAAATGGTAACGATACCCTCTTCCCCTTCCTTGCCTGTAACATCGAATCTTACAGGCAGAAACTTCTTGATGACCTCGATGTTTGTTAATAGGTGCTGTGAAATTCGGGGGGTGGAAAATTCTGATTTTCCCTTTGAGAATGCAAGGGGGAGGAGGAGTTGGTCTGCTAAATACTCATCCACCGAAGCATTAGTCTCAAGGAAATGAAGTAGGGCGTCGCATGCCTCATCAGCCACGGTCTCTGCTC
>JACQHT010000113.1 GCA_016198835.1 Planctomycetota bacterium
CCCTTTTAACTTAGCGGTAGGTCCAACTGGTATAGGTTTTCCTTTTGACATGGTAACTTCTGTCGTTAATTTCTTGGAGAGGTCGTAGCGCTCGTTGAGCAAGTCCATATGGCGCTTCATCACTGCATCCTTTTGTGCCTTATCCTGTGCCATAACCTTGTCAAATGGCTCCTCAATTACCGGCGAATAGCTTGACTCACTCTTTTCTTGAGCAAATGAGAATGCCGCACTTATAACCAACAACACGGGAATTAAGAGAATCCCAATGCAGTATTTATTTTCGTATATCATAGTTTTACCTCCCTTGTGTCTTAATTAATTTAAACATTGATGTCTGGAAATGAATCAGTGTGTACTATCGCCTCCTTTCATTGGCTTCTTTGGTGGGTTAAAGTTTGACTAATGGTGCTGTACTCTAAAAATAGTCGGCTGCCTTTTTAAGCCCTCCATGGAAAAGGCATCCCATGAGCATAGGGTTTATTCCGTCGTCTTCCCGTCAAAATGCTCTTCATCAGCCTCTGCATCTGCTTTGGTCGGATGAACCACGCCGTCCCGATGCTCAGGCGGGGAATAAATCGAATAGAGTTTCAGGTCCCTGTCGGAGGACGTGTTGACCACGTTATGTTTCGCACCAGCCGGAATAACAACTGCATAATCCTCTTTAATCTGATGTTTAACGCCATCGAGCACAACGATACCCTCGCCTTCTTCCAATCGGATGAATTGGTCAAGCGTGTGCACCTCTTCACCGATTTCCTCTCGAGGCTTGAGCGTCATGAGGACCAGTTGACTGTTCTTTGCCGTATACAAAACCCGCCGAAAAGCCTTATTCTCTTTGGTTGCTTGTTCAATATTGGTTATGTATCCTTTCATACGTCATTAGTATAACATATAACGTTAGCAAAGTCAAAAAGTGCCTTGACTATGGTGCCGAAGGGGGGAGTCGAACCCCCATGGCTTTACAGCCACTAAGTTCTGAGCCTAGCGCGTCTGCCAATTCCGCCACTTCGGCACTTGTAGTGAGCCTGTCGAACCTATAAAATGTATAACCCGAATTTTATGGAAACTATCAATCCCTGTCAAACAAATTCTCCTACGACTTACCTTCTTTGAAAAAGGTGGACTTGCATTATGGTTATAAATTTGGTAATATTAAAAAAAATACCAAGCACAAGTTAACGGTTATAGGATGTTTGATGGAAATTATAGCTACCAACAGGAAGGCGCACTTCCAGTACGAAATACTGGAAAAGTATGAAGCGGGCATTGTACTTAAAGGCACGGAGGTAAAATCCCTGCGAAATAAGAATGCAAGCCTGAACGAAAGTTATGCCCAGCTCAAAGGTAATGAGGTTTTTCTATACAATTTAGATATAAGCCCTTACGAACAGGGCAATCGCGAAAATCACGACCCCAAACGTGTTAGAAAATTATTATTACATCGCCGTGAGATAAACAAGCTTATAGGAAAGATTCAACAGAGGGGTTTTACCCTCATCCCGATTTCAATGTATTTTAAAGATGGACTCGCAAAGGTTGAGCTTGCCGTTGGTCGTGGTAAGCGATTGCTCGACAAGAGGGAATCTATCAAGAAGCGCATGATAGAGCGAGAGATTCGGCGCACTGTAAAGAGATGAGGCACAATATTCTGTTTGGTTCTGTAAAAAGGTATGGGAAAAAGTTATCAGGTGGGACGCAAATTAAAAATAACTGCTGGACGTGTCTATCACTGTTCTGTTTGCGGGGCAGAGGTAACTGTGGTGTTGTTTGGAGGCGGCAAACTGTCACCGGTCTGCTGTAATCAGCCAATGGAAATTACTGAAGTTATATGCCAAATATACTACTGTCCTGTATGCGGTGCAGAGATTACAGTTATTAAAGAAGGAACCGGTGTTCCCACCCAAAAGATTGCGGACAGGCTTACACCTCGATGTTGCAATCGTCCAATGATACTAAGACTTGCAGCGTGATGTAAACAAATATGTCGAATAACGTTTATGACATTGTAATTATCGGTGGTGGTCCTGCAGCCCTTTCAGCCGCAGTATATACGGGAAGGGCAGAACTAAAGACTGTTATTTTTGAAAAAAAAGTTACTGGAGGGCAAATACTTACTTCAACCTTGGTTGATAATTATCCTGGCTTCCCCGACGGAATAAGCGGTGCAGAACTTACTGAGCTAATGGAAAAACATGCAAAGAAGTTTGGCGCTGAGATTAAATACGAAGAGGTGCTTGGACTAAAGGTAGAAGGCGACACGAAGATAGTAACCACGGATTCTGGCATGTATAATAGCCCTATTATTATTCTTGCTTCTGGTGCAGACCCCCGCAAACTTGGAGTCCCCGGCGAGGATGAATTTGTTGGAAGGGGGGTTAGCTACTGTGGAACCTGTGACGGGCCTTTTTATAAGGATAAGGATGTAGTGGTTGTAGGAGGCGGTGATTCTGCCATTACAGAGGGTCTTTTTATAACGAAGTTTGCAAAGGCTGTTCATATCGTTCACAGGAGGGCAGAGTTAACTGCTGCAAAGATTTTTCAGGACGAGGCACGCTCAAATCCGAGGGTTAGATTTGTATGGAACTCCGTAATTGAAGAAATCTCTGGCAGGGATATGGTAGAAGGTGTTACAATCAAGAATCTGTTAAACAACGAAAGAAAAGACTTGCCGTGTCAGGGCGTCTTTATCTTTGTGGGTAATATTCCCAATACAGGATTCCTCGGTAATCTCCTATGTGTTGACCAGGGTTGCCACATCGAGACGGATGAGAATATGGAAACGGCAATTAAAGGAATATATGCAGTAGGTGATATAAGGAAAAACTCATATCGCCAGCTTGTAACCGCCGCTGGCGAAGGGGCTATAGCCGCCATGGCGGCAGAACGAGAATTAACCAAGTTGCATGCACAGAAATAGTTTACCAGTAGGGGCACGTTGTCCGCCTGAGGCGGATGCCCCTACCGCATCTTTTTGAAAGGAGATAAAAAGTGAAGTGGCGTTGCAGGGTGTGCGGTTTTGTATGTGAGGGGCAAGAAGCCCCGTTTGAATGTCCTGTTTGTCATGTTGGAAGATACGCCTTTGACTTGATTGAAGAAGCTGGAGTTGCTGCATCTTCGACAAAGGTTGTTGCTCCTCCCAAAAAAGAGATAACAAAGAAAATCGTAGCAGAAATATTAAAACAGTCGGTGGCTAAAGAAAAGGAGGCATACAAGGTATATTCTGATGCGCTGAAGATAGTAAAAGACCCCGGCGCTAAGAAATTGATTGGCGACCTTGCCAAAGAAGAGCTTGGCCACGTAAAGAGGCTCCAACGCTATAAGACCGAAGGGTTGCAATCACGCGAGATGAAGAAGATACAAGACCTTCGCATAAGCGACTATCTGGTTGAGAAGGAACTTACTCCAAACATGAGCCTCCAGGATGTTCTTATCTTCGCTATGAAGCGTGAGAAGAAAGCGCATGAATTCTATTTAAATATGTCTAAAGCAGTGGATGAGACTGATACAAAACGTCTTTTTGACATCCTTGCGCAGGAAGAGCTTTCACATAAGAACAGGTTAGAGACCTTCTACGATGATGTAATCTACAGGGAGGATTAACACCTTTCGGAGTGCGGAGTGGAAATGAGCACAGTCTTTAAAAAATTATTTTGTATCTTGACGGTAACGTTCCTCTTTCCTGCCTTTGCCTGGGGACAGGCAGACCCTTTTCAGGTTACTGCAATAGTGTCCCCTGAAAGTATTGCAGTTGGAAAAGGCTCTCGCATTTCGGTAGGGTTAATCGCTTCGCCAAACCACTACATTTACAAAGATCAGGTAAGGGTGGACGTTGAGCCTTTGGAAGGATTCCAATTCGAGCCCTTCAATTTCCCTGCACCGAAGGTTAAGCACGACCCTTTTCAGGAAAAGGAAGTAGAGATATACGAAGGGGAAGTAAGTTTAACCTCAATGGTAGGGGTTTCTGATAAGACCTCCTCCGGCAAATATAACATAAAGCTAACTGTTCATTATCAGGGATGCTCCGCCACAACCTGTTTTCTGCCTGAGGCAAAGGACTTTGTTCTACCAATCGCTGTCGAACCCTCAAAGGGCGGTTTAGTCACCGAAGAATTAACCAAACCCACAGTCCCACCAATTTCACCAACCAAAGAAGCAGCAATTTCAGAAAAAGGAACTTTTCAGAAAACAATTGAAAAGAAAGGGATTTTTGCAGCCCTTTTGCTTGCCTTTGTAGCTGGAATCGGCTTAAGCTTTACACCCTGCGTGTATCCCATGATTCCTATCACAGTGGCTGTTATCGGTGGTCAAAGCGCGGGTACGCCGCTCAAAGGTTTTTTACTCTCCCTTGTCTACGTC
>JACQHT010000116.1 GCA_016198835.1 Planctomycetota bacterium
GTTGCTAATTTAGCAGCTTCGTTTAGAAGGGATACACCCACTCCTAAAGCGGAGGCTATTCTACGAGCTTGAAAAATATGGAGTCCCAAAAAGGGGTCAAAAGGCTCTTTAAAGATGCTATCAGGGGATTTTACGGCTATTTCTTCAATATCTATGCCCCCTTCTTTACTTCCAATTACTACAGGGGTTTCAGAGCTTCTATCTACTGTAAATGCGAGGTATAATTCCCGTTCAATTGGCAGTGCCTCTTCTACCAAAATTTTTTTTACCTTTATGCCACTGGTGCCGGTTTGATGGGTAAAAAGTGGAGAGCCGAGCATTTTTGCTGCGCAATCTTTTGCCTCATTGGGGGTATTGACTATTTTTATTCCACCACCCTTACCCCTGCCACCGGCAAGTACCTGGGCTTTAAGGACACACCGTGGATTGAGTTCGGAGTTCGGAGTTCGGAGTTCAGCTTTGCTCCCTACAATCTCACTAAAGATTGCGGCGGCGTCTTCCGCTGTATCGGTATACCTGCCAGAAGGAATATTAATTCCATATATCTGCAAAATGCCCTTTGCCTGGTATTCATATATCTTCAACGTCGTTATTGAAACTTATAATCGTTTCCAACAACTCATAAGTTCAGGGATATATTTTCTTACCTGTTCCAGCATTTCCTCGTCGGAGATTATCGTAACCCTGCCCTCTTCGTATTGACTGTCAATCCATTCTTTTATCTTTAAGACCCCGGCATGCGATTTCGATAGTTCAATCTTACCATCGAGATTAAAGTTTCTTTTAATCCAGTGCAGGATACCAGCGACACCTGATTTATCACTTACAGCAGCCCCTGGCGGTCTTTTCAATAATTTTTCTGTATCGAATACATTGTAAATTTCTTCGTTCTTAAGCATGCCATCGGAATGGATGCCAGCCTGGGTAACGTTAAAATTCTTACCAATAAAGGGCTGGTTGGGTGGTATATTGTAACCAATCTCATTGCGGTAATAATCGGCAATCTCAGTAATTACCGTTGTATCCACAGCGTCATCATTTCCCCTCAGAGCAATATATTCAATAATGGCTCCTTCTATCGGGGTATTGCCAGTGCGTTCTCCAAAACCGAGGAGCGTGCCATTAATTACACTGCATCCATAAAGCCATGCAGTGGTAGCGTTGCTCATGGCTAAGTAGAAGTCATTATGGCCATGCCATTCAAGCCATTCAGAAGGAACCTGGGCAAAGTGTGTTAGCCCATAGACAATACCTGGAACGCTTCTTGGGAGTGTAGCTCCTGGGTACGAAACGCCGTATCCCATAGTGTCACAAATCCTTATCTTTACAGGTATTTTGTATTCCTTAGACAGCTTCATCAACTCCTGTGCAAAAGGAACAACAAATCCATAAAAATCAGCACGGGTAACGTCCTCAAAATGGCATCTGGGGATAATCCCTTCATCTAAAGCTGCATGCACAATATCGAGATACATTTCCATAGCTTGCCTTCTTGTCTTGTTAAGTTTTAAGAATATATGATAGTCAGAAGCCGATGTCAGGATGCCTGTTTCTTTAAGCCCCATTTCCTTGACGAGCTTGAAATCACTCTTAACAGCCCTTATCCAGCCTGTAATCTCTGGATACTTATAACCCCTCTCAAGGCATTTTCTGACAGCTTCTTTATCCTTATCGCTGTAGAGAAAGAATTCGCTCTGACGGATAATTCCTTTCGGTCCTCCCAATTTGTGCAGGAGGTCGTAAAGGTGAACAATCTGCTCAACCGTATAAGGAGGACGTGCCTGCTGACCATCTCGAAAGGTTGTATCAGTAATCCATATCTCTTCAGGGGGACTCATTGGGTTCAGCCTGTAATTAAAAGTAATCTTTGGCAGTTTGCCATAAGAAAATACGTCCCTGAATAGATTTGGCTGGGAAGCATCCTGAAGCTCGAATCTATAATCTTCTTGCTCCAGGGTATGCCTACGTTCGTTATACCTGATCATTTTTATTCCCCTATAAACATTTTTGTATCCTTATAAGTATATTAACATAATAATACATATTTGTCATCATGCTGAGGATGATAAACGGTACACGCATCATAACAGTTTTTTTATTTTACTTGCAAGGTCAAAGTATGTCAAGAAAAAGTGCATTTTTATACGAAGTGGTAGTTACTTCCATATCATTATCTTATTAGTTTCACTACTTCATCTTCCAAAGAGCCGTTAAAGGATGGAACAAAATCCACAATCTTACCTCGGATAATCGTTCTCATCCCGTATTATACCTCCCTTAAGGATGTGGGCAGAAGGGTAGCCAATTCGGACGAAATAGAAACTTCCCTGAGGATATTTCTTTCGTCCTTTTTCCAGGGCTTCGAGCACATTCTTTCCCAAAAACCAGTCTCCAGTTTCAGGTTCAATCGCCGCAATCATTCCCTTCTTTCCTTTTAAGGATTGAACTTTTGTTAGCACTTCTCTGAAGGTCTTTTTACTTCCGCCATCTTCATTTCTTGCCTCCTGATTTAGTTTATTTGGGCAGACACATAGGTCTGCCCCTACATAGCTATCACCTATAACCTATGACCTATTGCCTGTTGTTCATCTTCTCTGCCACCTCGATAGCCTTAAGCAAGCCCTTTGCTTTGTTCAGGGTTTCCTGGTATTCCCTTTCTGGAACAGAGTCTGCAACTATACCAGCGCCTGCCTGAACATAGGCATTATCATCTGCTAACACAATTGTACGAATGGTAATGCACGTGTCCATATTCCCTGAAAAGTCTATATAACCTACAGCTCCGCCATAAGGGCCCCTTCGAATGGGCTCAAGTTCTTCAATTATTTCCATTGCCCTGATTTTTGGCGCGCCAGATAATGTGCCTGCGGGCAGGCATGCCTTGAGTGCATGAAATGCATTCATACCATCCCTTAATTTTCCTGTAACGCTTGAGGTGATGTGCATTACGTGAGAGTATCTTTCGATTATCATTTGTTCGTCAATGTGAACGCTTCCGTACTGGGAAACCCTTCCAAC
>JACQHT010000122.1 GCA_016198835.1 Planctomycetota bacterium
CCCTTTGTTTATTCCCTATTGGCTATTTCCTATTCTGAGAATGCCTTCACGTAATACACCAATGCCCATCGGTCTGTTTCAGGAAGCTGCTTCCATGGGGGCATCATCGTCCCGGGAACCCCGTTGGATATTAAATGAAATATTTCTTCAAGCTTGCCGCCATATTTCCACTCTTGGTCTGTAAAATCGGCTGGCGGAGGAGTTACCTGACTTGCCAGACCTTTCCCATCGCCACGTTCACCATGGCATAATACACAATTTGCCTCGTAAAGTCCTTTACCCCTTCCCAAAAGTTCTTTTGTAAGTGCAGGGGCTACCCCTGCAGTGGGTTGCCCTTCGGCAGGCTTTACCGCTTCTTTTCTTGCCCATTTGCCCAGCCGTTGTAAATATGCCACAAGCGCAACGCCTTCCTTTGTGGGTTTCCCTTCTTTATCGTATAACCAGGGATATGGCGGCATTACAGAGTCACGAACCACAGACCTTGGGTTTAATATATGTAAGTAATGCCAGTTATCATCATATTTTCCCCCCACTCTCGATAAATCAGGTCCAGTCCTCCTTGTGCCAAATAACTGGGGAATATCATACATATACTCGCCGGGTTCAGATAAAGCGCCGTAACGTTCGCTCTCGTTTCTCACCGGTCTAACAAACTGAGTGTGGCAGTGCCAGCATCCCTCTCTAATGTAGATATTCCTTCCACGACTTTCTATATCAGTATAACTACCTACACCATCAGGAGGCTTTAAACCCCTCAGGGTAGTCCATGGCCCAATGCCCATTAAAATGTAGGCAAAGGCGAAAAAACCTATCCCTGCTATGAAAAAGACTTTATCAAATCTCTCCATCGTTAGCTAACCAATTGGGTTTTTCTAAATAGAGAATTTTTTATAAGGTCGTATATAAAGACAATTTGCCCAATTATTACAAGCGCCCCGCCAAAACTCCTCGCCACCCAGAATGGCTGTGAACTATTTACAACTTCTATAAAGATTGTACCAGAAAGCCAAAGATACCCCTGAACAAGTCCTGCTGCGGTTAAAGAACTTGTGTAAATGACTGTTCCTGCGAGTGTGAGCCAGAAATGGGATTCAGCAAGGTTTTTGGAAAATACAATTCTACTGCTCATCTTTGGTAAGACATAATACAGCGCTCCTATAATCCAGAAGGTAAAGGTGCCAAGTAGCGCTATGTGGGCATGGCCCACAACCCAGTCGCTAAAGTGTATAACCTTTTGCAAGCTGAAAAGCGACTGTAAAGGTCCCTGGAAACAGGTAATCATATAGTATATGATACCGATTGTCAGAAAGCGCAGTGGAATGCTTTCTACAACCATATTCCAACTGCCCTTCATTGTGGCAAAGAAATTATAGACAACCGTAAAGACCACCACTATCATCATAACAGATAACGGAACTGCAGTTATCTGCGCCCACCAGGGGATTGGACTGAAGAGATAGTGATGTGAACCACCCAGGGGATAAAAGAATGCAAGGCTCCAGAAACCAATTAAGGATAGCGAATGGCTGTAAATAGGTTTCTTTACAAACACTGGCAAGAGAAAATATACCATGGCTACCCCTACTGGGGTGTGCCATAACCCAAGCACGTTGTGAATATAAAGGCCGCTTATTGCCGCCCCCGCCGTGCCAGGGACAAAATACCCTGGAAAAACGTTGCCAACAAAATAGTTTAAAGACGACCATACAAGGGCAGCTATTATGTACCACAAACTCACGTATAGCTGTTTCTCCTCACTCCGCAAAATTGTAATAAATACATTAAAAAGGACTAATATAAATGTGCCGAATACAAATAAATCAGCTACAAATGGAAACTCTGCATACTCAAGTCCCTGCGCATGACCCGTAAGTAAAAATATCCATCCAATTAGAAAACCAATACTCCACACCCAGAATGAAATCCAGCCGAGTTTCTCGCTATAAATGGGCCTGTTGGTAAGCCTTGGCACCATGTACATGAGGATGCCGAAGAAGGCTGTTGTAAGCCAGCCCCAGATGACACCGTTGGTGTGGAAAAACCTCAACCTGCCATACGTCAAAAAGGGGATGGTTCCGATAAAATCAGGATATATGAACTTTAAGGAAACTATAAACCCAACAATTATTGATAGGAGGAACCACACCAGTGAGGTATAAAGAAATGCCTTTACGAGGCGAGTATTTACATTCCCAACGCTAATATTCATTTTGCCCTTTTTCACATCCTCTCATGACATGTCCACGGCATGTCGCCATGGCATGCGTCATGACGTGTTTTTCATTTACTTTTTTGGAAAAAAGGTAGGTTAAACATTTCACACAATATATAAAATTATATAAAGACAGTCAACCTTATTGTTGGCATTTTTTATTTAATTCAAAAAGCGGACATTTTTACTTTGCATAAAACAGGACATTTTCATTTTGCTAACTTTAGGACATTTTTATGTTGCTATCACAACCAGTAAAAAAAGACTTGACATGGCATGGGTTTTATTATATACTTTCGCCCATAAAATACTTTTGCAGAAAATCCCTGCACGAATTAAAAGGAGGAAAAAATGAAGAAATTGGTTAGCCGCCTGCCTTTACCTTACCAAATATTTTTGTCTGTTCTCACCATTAGCATCCTTTCTATTACTCAACTCGCATTTATAGAAAAAACATCACTGGCTTTCGATGTTACCGTAACTGTAAAAGATAAAGATACAGATTTACCTATCCCGCAGGCTATTGTTAAATTGATTAAAGTCTCTACTGATGAAACTACTGTAGGTGTGACTGGCGATAACGGCGAGGTTGTTTTTACTGATGTTTTAGAAGGTATATATGATATTATTGCCGACGCCCAATGTTACAAACGTAAAAAAAAGCTTAGCAACGCTCTTGGGGAAGAAGCGTCATTTACATTTAAGTTGGAACAGGTGACGGACCCAACGGGGGGTCTCTCTGGTACTGTCAAGGATGGAGTAACGGATGACCCAATAAGCGGTGCTACGGTCAAGATAGAACCTGATGGACCAACCGAACAGACTGATGTAGATGGTTCTTATGTATTCGACTGTGTAGAAGAAAAATCGTACGATGTTTCTGCAGATAAGGATGGGTACATAGGAGTAGAAAAAAGCGTTGATGTAGCGCAAGGTGGTCCTACAACCCTTGATTTTACCCTTGTTCCAGCTAAAATTAAAGGCACGGTAACCGATGCCGACACCTCAGACCCTATTTCAGACGTTCTTGTTGAGGCATTGTTAGATGACATTGTGGCAGCCAAGAAAAAAACTAATGACAATGGCAAGTACGCCCTCAA
>JACQHT010000117.1 GCA_016198835.1 Planctomycetota bacterium
CCTTATCATAATAACTTCCCCCTTATCAATACATTATAAAAATTTTAGTTAGACCTATTTCAACACTAACGACTTATCTTTCTGAAAAATAGATAGACAATGAATACTCCCACAAAAAGCGGGTTTTTAATATAATTATACGTGATATTTGCAACCTTGTCAAATTAGGCAATGAACCCTCCCCGAAAAATAGCAGGCTTTCAGCTTCATGTACGTTTATTTCAATCCGCTTCAGGTGGAATAAAAATCCACTTTTTTTTCAAAATGGTGGGATGTCAATATGACATAGCCTTTTTATGAAGGATTCTGCTTGCTGTCAATTTGACAGCCTAAAAAGAGGTGAAAAGGTGAAAAAGTAGAAAGGTAACGAGTTGAAGAGAAGTTTTCTAACCCCTTAGTCTTTAATCTCTTAGCCTATTAACCTATTAGCCTTTTAACTTCTTAACTTGTTTAGGCACTTGTTTTGCGCTTAATCAAAGATAATCATCTAATTCTAAAATAGGTCACTAAACTTTGGAGGAAATTAAAAAAATGGCTGCAAAGAAAATCGTATTCAATCATGACGCCCTTGAGGCTATAAGGCAGGGGGTAAAGCAACTTGCAGAGGCTGTGAAGATAACACTTGGACCGAGGGGACGGAATGTCATCATCCAGAAAAGCTTTGGTTCCCCTACGGTAACAAAGGATGGCGTTACTGTTGCAAAGGAAATAGAACTTTCTGACCACCTCCAGAATATTGGCGCACAGATGGTAAAGTCCGTTGCCGCCAAGACGAGCGATGTTGCTGGCGATGGCACAACCACTGCAACCGTGCTTGCCGAAGCCATCTTTCTTGAAGGCTTAAAGAATGTAACTGCAGGGGCGGATACCATGTCCCTGAAGCGTGGGATTGACAAGGCAGTTCAGACAGTAATTGACTATGTGAAGAAGATGAGTATCCCGGTTAAAGGAAGGAAGGAGATTGAGCAGGTTGGCACCATAGCGTCCAATTATGATTATGAGATTGGCAAGACCATTGCCGATGCCATGGAACGGGTCGGAAAAGATGGCGTTATTACGGTTGAGGAAGGAAAAAGTCTAAAGACCGAAACCAAGTGGATTGAAGGCATGCAATTCGACAAAGGCTACTCTTCTCCATACTTTATAACCAACCCAACGGAGATGCAGGCAGTATTGGAAGACCCATATATTTTAATCCATGAAAAGAAGATAACCACCGCAAAAGGCATAATACCCATCCTCGAAAAGGTTGCACAGCAGGGCAAGCCTCTACTTATTATCTCTGAGGATGTAGAGGGGGAGGCATTAACATTACTTGTTGTTAATAAGCTTCGCGGCGCAATAAAATGCGCCGCTGTAAAGGCTCCTGGTTATGGGGACAAGCGTAAGGCAATGTTGCAGGACATAGCCATCCTCACCGGAGGCCAGGCAATATTCGAGGACCTTGGAATTGACCTTGAAAGCGTGCAACTAAAAGACCTTGGCAGGGCGAAAAAGGTCATAATTGATAAGGACACTTCAACAATAATAGAAGGGGCAGGAGATAGCAAGGCTATTCAAGGCCGAATAGAACAGATTAGAACAGAGATTCGCACCACAACGTCCGATTATGATAAGGAAAAGCTTGGGGAGCGGCTTGCAAAATTAGCTGGCGGGGTCGCCCAGATTAATGTCGGCGCTGCAACGGAAAGTGAGATGAAGGAAAAAAAGGCACGGGTCGAAGACGCCTTACATGCCACAAGGGCTGCAGTGGAGGAAGGCATATTGCCCGGCGGCGGCGTGGCGCTTATCAGGGCAATTTCAGCCCTTGATGAGATTAAAGTAAAGGGCGATGAAGCCGTAGGGGCAGACATCGTACGCAGGGCATTAGAAGCGCCACTGCGTCAAATTGCCGATAATGCAGGGCTTTCCGGTTCCGTAGTAGTTCAGAAAGTAAAAGAATCCAATGGAAATATGGGCTATGATGCCAGCTCAAATAAGTACTGCGATATGGTGAAGGAAGGAATCATAGACCCAACCAAGGTTGTAAGGACAGCCTTGCAAAATGCGGCAAGCGTAGCCTCTTTACTCCTTACAACGGATGCAATAGTAGGCCAGATTCCAGAGAAAAAGAAGCCCATGCCTGCCGGAATGCCTCCCGGTGGATATGGCGATATGTATTAATACCGTTCCAACTTTATCCCGTACCAAAATTGGTACAGGATGGATAGAAAAAGCTTGAAATTCTAAATCCGAATATCGAAACTCTAAACAATATCAAAATCCGAAATTCTAAATCACAAACCCTTTGTTTCGTTTGGAATTTCGAGCTTGGAAATTAAGATTTGTTTAGGGTTTCGGATTTCGGATTTATTGTTTTGTGCCGTTGACCTTGTACCTACCTACCCAATCACCTGCACTGCCTTGAGAGAGGGCAACAGGCAACTCAGGTACAGGGTCTTTTTTTTCTTTACACACGCCCTTCTTTTTATATAATAATGATGAAGTCTTAAATTCTGTGTGGTAAAATATAATTATCTAAAGGAGTAATAGGAAAATGACGCTTTTTTCAATTCTACAACCCTATAAAACGCATGCGAAAGGGGATAAAGTAGAAGGGGTTTTTGTTGAAGGGACTTTTTTGCTTAAGAAACCTACAGTATCCTTTTCCCATGAGTTGTGGATCCCACCTACTGATGTATATGAAACACCAGAGGAGTTCGTAGTCAAGATGGCAATTTCAGGAATAAAGCCCAATGACATTTCTGTAGAATTTTCTGCTGGCATTCTCACAATCTCCGGGAAAAGATTCGATAACTCTAACCACAAGAAAACGCACTTTTACCAAGTAGAAATCAGATATGGTTATTTTGAGAGGAAGATTGTCTTACCAAAGACGATTGATGAAAACAATATTAGCGCTACATACAAAGATGGTTTCTTGTTGGTTACTATCCCAAAATCCCAGGCACCCACAAAAAAAAGTTTGTCTGTAAAGATTACGTTGTAAAATAACAAAAAATCCATGGTTCCACGTTCCGTCAAAAGTTCTTCTCCTAACGGTTAACCGATGCGTTGCGAGCTTAAAGCTTGTCATAATGGGACTATTGAGGAACGGAACCTCCCTAAAGAGGCTATAAAATCATGAAAGACAAACAAAATCAAACCCAAAAACAAGACAGTCCGGAGAGTACTACGCAGTTAGATAATTCCGCTCGTAAAGAAGAGCCAACCATTCCAGAGGAATTACCAGTCCTTGCATTGAAGGATACGGTGGTGTTCCCACAGATGGTGACCGCCCTTGGCGTTACTGCAAAGGAGGAATTAAAGCTTCTTGATAACGTCCTTGCGGGAAACCGCTTCCTTGCCCTTGCGCTCCAAAAGGATGAGAGCATAAAGAATGTTAAGCCTGACGACCTTTATCTGTACGCCACAGGTGCCATTGTTTTACAAATGCTCAGGATGCCAGATGGCACAGCAAGGATGCTGGTGCAGGGAATATCCAGGATTCACTTCGAAGAATTTACTCAGGTAGAACCATACTTAAAAGCAAAGGTTAAATCAATCGAAGATATACTGGACAAGGATGTAGAGACAGAAGCGCTTACGAGGAACATCTCAGACCAGTTTAGCCGCATAATATCAATGACACCCAATTTGCCAGAAGAACTCAAGATAGCCATTGTCAATATAGACAACCCCGGCAGACTCGCCGATATGATAGCATCCCATTTAAATATTGGCACAGTAGAGAAACAGGAAATACTCGAGGCTATAAACGTAAAGGAAAGATTGCAGAAGGTAACTGCCCTTATAAACAAGGAAATGGAGGTGCTCGAACTTGCCACAAAGATTCAGAGTCAGGTTAAGAGTGAGATGGAAAAGGGCCAGCGTGAATATTACCTTCGCCAGCAGTTGAAGGCGATTCAAGAGGAGTTAGGCGAGGGCGACGAACGTACCATCGAGATAAAAGAATTAAAGAAAAAGATAGCCGAGGCAAAACTACCTCCCGAAGCGCAGAAAGAGGCAGAACGAGAACTGAGTCGTTTAGAAGTGATGCCGCCCGCCGCCGCTGAATACACCGTTGCTCGCACATATCTTGACTGGATAGTAACCCTTCCATGGTCTATCACCACCGAAGATAATCTTGATA
>JACQHT010000119.1 GCA_016198835.1 Planctomycetota bacterium
AAAGCCAACGAAGAGGCGGTAATCTTGAGATTTGGTAAATACGTAGAAACGATGGGTCCAGGGCTTCACCTTAAATTGCCATTTGGAGTAGACAAGGTATTGCGTGCTGAAGTAAAACGCATTTATAACGAGGAATTTGGTTTTAGAACCATTGGTACGGGGAGTTTTGACTATACTTCTCCTGCAGTGCAAGCAGAGTCCCTTATGTTAACAGGTGATTTGAACTGCGCCAATGTGCATTGGGTGATTCGATACAAGATAGGAAACCTTAAAGATTACCTTTTTAATGCGCGAGATGTAAAGGATGCAATAAGAGGGGTTTCTCAGGCTGTTATGAGACAGTTAGCGGGGGATAGGTCTATTGATGAGGTTTTAACCATTGGTAGAACGGAAATAGAGGATGCAACACGTGCTGCGGTTAAGGAGCTTCTTGATAAGTTTGGCTGTGGCATAGATGTCCAGGCAGTGCTTTTGAAGGGAGTAAACCCGCCTGCCCCAGTAAAGGATGCCTTTGATGCGGTAAACCAGGCTGTACAGCTCAGGGATAAGATTATAAACGAGGCTGAGGGACAGAAAAACAAGCTGCTTCCGGCAGCGGAGGGTAAAAAGAACCAGGCAATTAAGGAAGCCGAGGGTTATAGAGTTAAACGAATAAACCAGGCAACAGGGGATACAAAGGCATTTCTTGTGGTCTACGAAGAGTATAAAAAGGCAGAGGATGTTACACGCAGGAGACTCTATCTTGAAACAATGGCAAAAATCCTTTCAAAGTGTGAGAAGCTCTACATAATTGATGAAGAACAAAAGGGCATCCTGCCAATGCTCAGGCTCGGAGAGGAAGGGGATAAAAAATGAGAGGGAACTTGATAGCCGTTATTGTAGGAATTGCCATTATAGCTATTGTGATTATTCTTAACAGCGCCCTTTATGTAGTAGATATTCGAGAACAAGCCATAGTAACCCAATTCGGCAAACCTGTTAGAGCCGTACCTATGCCAGGACTTTATAGTAAAATCCCCTTCATTCAAACGGTAAGATACTTCGACAAGAGGATACTGGAATGGGATGGGGAACCAAGCGATATACTTACACGGGATAAGGAGAATATAGGGGTAGATACATGGGCAAGGTGGCGGATTGTTGACTCACTAAAATTTTATACCTCTTTGGGGACTGAGAGCCGAGGACAAGGAGTGCTTGATGAAGTTATCGAGTCGGCAACAAAGAATGTAGTTAGTGCATATCCTTTAAAAGAGGTCCTTAGGGATTCTAATCGCAAACTCGAATATACAACTAAAGAGTTGGAAGAGGCTGAAATTGCCAAAGGTATCTCTATTACAAAAGGGCGTAACAGGCTTTTAGAAGAAATCTATCAGATGGCATCGCGAGGGCTTGAAGATAAGTATGGGATAGAACTTATTGACGTTAGGATTGAGTTCATAAATTATGTGCAGGCAGTCATCCCCAAGATATACGACAGGATGCGTTCCGAGCGCATAAGGATAGCTAATAAGTACGAATCGGAAGGCAGAAGGGAGGAAGCAGAGATTCTCGGTTTAATGAAACGTGAACTCGAAAGAATAGAATCTGAGGGTTATAAAGAGGCAAAGGAAATAATGGGACAGGCAGACGCTGAAGCTATTAAGATTTACGCCGAGGCATATCAGAAGGCGCCAGAATTTTATTCATTCTTAAAGACCTTAGAGACATACGAAAAAACCTTCGACAAAAATACAAACCTCATTCTGAGCACCGATGGAGACTACTTCAAATACCTAAAAACCTATGCAGAGGAGAAAGGTCAGGATTAATTTACAAATCACGCCTGTGTGAGTCTTAGATTCTTGCCTACGCAAACCTTTGATTCTCAGTTATATCAATTTTTTTAGCCATCTGTAATGCAAGACAAGATGGACTACCATGATTACTATTAAGATTAGAGCAATGTAAGCATGAATGCTCGCCCAGGTGTGTCGGCACATCCCTGCAAACGGCGTACAGGCAGGGTTGCCATGC
This sequence comes from Planctomycetota bacterium, assembly GCA_016198835.1. GTDB lineage: Bacteria > Planctomycetota > Brocadiia > Brocadiales > Subterrananammoxibiaceae > Subterrananammoxibius > Subterrananammoxibius californiae. The sequence continues at coordinate 2,017 of JACQHT010000119.1, forward strand.
CCTCTCGGGATGACAAACCAGATAATAAAACCCGTTGATACCGTAAATAGAGATAGAAAAAGCATTATTAAGTTTATCGTGTTATTAAAATTTCTTTTCATTATACCCCTCCTGTATAGCTCAGAAGCTTTGCCTCTCGCAATGATACACTGTGCGCCTTCTTTTGGTATAGTAATTGCGTAATGTTATAGGTTACCTGTTGTAGAGAAGCAAAAATAAAAATAATATAAATTTATAAAGTAGGATTATACTACATTTTTTATTATCTTACATGCTGGAAATTTTTGAAGCATTTAATAGAAGACACTATGGTGCATTCAGAACACACAAAGTCCGTCGTCTACCATAAACATACTCGATACCATGGTAGACCACGAAGTTTCTTACGCATAAGGTGTATTGGTATTTCAACTTTTTAAAAAACATGGGCGGGGAAAATGGGAAAATGGCAATTAACAGGAGGTTTTTTGGGAGCATCGGGAAGAAAATCCTGCTATGGTTTCTAATCATATCCATTATACCTGCCGGAGGCATGACCTTTATAAGTTACTGGCATAGTAAGAAATTATTAAAGGAACAGCTTACCGAACTTCTCGAACGCACAGTCGACATGGTGAGCAAAGAAGTTTACTGTCTCTTAGAGGCTAAGAAGTCAAGGATAGTAAATTTTAGTTCCGATGGATTTATCAGGGAGGCTGTTACGGCAATAAACTCTGGAGTGGCTGAGAGTAAAAGGGTAGTCAAAGAACTCAACTATCACCTGTTAGTAAACAAGCTTCCATTAGATTCTGATATTATGGAGATTTTTATTACCGATTTGGATGGAAAAGTCATTGGCTCTACTAATGAAATACGGTTAGAAACTGATGTCTCAGATGCAAATTATTTCATCGAGGGACGGAGGCGTGAGCTTTACTTTAGTGACGTACACTGTTTTAACAATGAATATGAGCCCATAGTAACCGCGTCCAAGGTCTTAACAAATGTAAGAACGAACGACCCTGTAGGAATGTTAGTGATTATCATAAAAGGAGACGTCCTTTGCAATATTACCAGAAGCTGGGATAATACAAAAGACAACAGTACCCCCAGATTCCGCGGCATGGGTCTCACGGGGGATGTCTACGTTGTCAATGGAGACTACCTGATGATTACGGAATCGAGATTTGTAGAAAACACTATTTTGAGACAGGTAGTAGATACCAAACCCGTGAAAAGAGCCTTCACGCGAGGAGAAGAAATGTCCGGGGTTTACTTAGATTATAGGGGGTCTGAAGTCCTCGGAACCTCAAGATTAATAGATGAAATGGGGTGGGTAATTGTAGCAGAAAAGGAACTGGCTGAGGCAATTGAACCTATAAATGGGTTAAGGAACATTGGTATAGGTTTAAGCAGTGTGGGCGCAGTGGTTGTCATAATTGTTGCCTTCTCTATTGCACGCAGTCTAACTAACCCCATTCACAAACTCGTTACAGCAATGGAAAAGGTGGCAGAAGGCAACCTGGATTACCACATATTAACCACCGCGAAGGATGAGATTGGATATCTCTCAAATTCCTTTAACGTAATGACTGATAGCCTTAAAGAGGCAAAGACACGACATGAAAGTGACATCAAGATACTCAAGGAAACCCAGCTCACAACAATGGTCAGGTTAGCGATGCTTGCCGAAAAAAGAGACCCCGAAACAGGGGAGCATCTCGACAGGATAAAGGAATATTCAAGATTGATTGCCGTAGGATTACGCCGCACAGAAAAATATAAAAAATTTGTTAATGATAAATTTATTGAGATGCTGGTTCAATCAAGCCCGCTTCATGATATAGGAAAGGTTGCCATCCCTGATAGTATACTCTTGAAAAAAGGAAGTTTAACAAAAGATGAATTTGAGATAATGAAACAACATACCATTAAAGGCGCAGAAATCCTTAAAGGTCCTGAATTTTTAAAGATGGGTTATGAGATTGCCCTTTACCATCATGAAAAATGGGATGGGAGTGGCTATCCCTATGGTCTTTCTGATGGCGCTATCCCGCTTTCTGCAAGGATTGTTGCCCTGGCGGATATGTACGACGCCCTTACCACTAAAAGGGTCTA
>JACQHT010000120.1 GCA_016198835.1 Planctomycetota bacterium
ATATGCCCACTTTAACGGTTCCTCGTGGGATGTAACAACCGTTGATGACCCTGTACAAAATAGTACCGCAGATAGGACTGATGTGGGTTGGTATACATCCCTCGCCTTTGATAATTCTGGTAACCCGTCTATCTCGTATTATGATGCAACCGATACCCAACTTAAGTATGCCCATTTTAATGGCACTACGTGGGATATAACCATCGTTGACGCTGCCGGGGACGTAGGGATCCATAGCTCACTTGCCTTTGACAACTCTGGTAACCCGGCTATTGCATATTACGACCGGCTCAATGGTGGTCTCAAGTATGCCCATTTTAATGGCACTACGTGGGACATAACCACCGTTGATACAGGACCATTAGAAGGAGTGGGCGGATTCGCCTCCCTTGCTTTTGACAATTCGGGTAACCCGTCTATTTCGTATTATGATTATGTTAAAACGAACCTCAAGTACGCCCATTTTAATGGCGCTTCGTGGGACATAACCACCGTTGACTTTAGAAAGAATGTGGGTGGGTTCACCTCACTTGCCTTTGATAACTCAGGTAACCCGGCTATTTCGTATTACGACGCCTTTAAAGGCGACCTCAAGTTTGCTCACTTTAATGGCGCTACGTGGGATATAATCCGTATTGACACCAAAGGACGTGTAGGCTTATATACTTCTCTTGACTTTGATAACTCTGGTAACCCGTCTATATCCTATTATGATGCAACCAAAAGCAACCTCAAATATGCCCATTTTAATGGTTCCTCCTGGGATATAACTACCGTTGACTCACCAGGCGCCGTGGGCCGGTACAGTTCTCTTGCCTTTGACAACTCAGGTAACCCGGCTATCTCGTACTATGCTGGTAGCCACGACTTTGACCTCAAGTATGCCCACTTCGTACCCTAAATAATCAGGCTAACGCTGAAGGTAACGTAACGTATAACTTCGAGCTTCCTGCTTTATGCCAGACAGCACTGTAGGAAAGTGTGCCGCTAATACTAATCCTCCTAACGGCCGTACATTGGTACTGTGGGGATGTTGGTACAGTTCCAGAGTTTTGAGAATTGTAGTTTACGGCGATACCAACCCTTCTTGCTACATAAAAATTTTTTCCAAGTCCTTTATATAATTTCCGTTCTTCGTAAAGAAGGATATTTTGTATTTATCCACAAGCCCCCTGCCTTCAAGCGCAGCAAAGACATAAATATTCATTCTTTTCTGAAACCCTATGTCCCTCGCATAGAAATCGTAAAGCCTGAATAAGAGGTCCGAACGACCCTCTGGAGGGTCTGACTGAGGCGGATAAAAGTACCAAGATTGTAAATCTTCTACCATGTATGGCTGCCCCCACTGACCGAGTGGTATTGTCAGTATGTTCAGCGAATCGGGTTCGGCATTTAGAAACTTTTCCTCAGTGTCTTTAATGTGCTTAATAAGGCTTTCTTTAATAAACAATTCTGACCGCAGATTTTTATTATCCTTTAGCAGCTTATACTTTTCTAATTGGTATTCAAACATGCTTGCCGATTTGCCTGACTGCGTGCGTTCCCTTATTTTTCTTTCCAACTCGGTCAATTGATTCTTTAAAAATTCGTTTTTCACATGTAAGGGCACGTTGCAACGTGCCCCTACTTCGCCGTAACCGTAAAGCCCCAACTCCAGATGGGTTAAGCTGGGGTCCTCCTGAAGCTCAAGGGAGAGCATCGGTTTGTCTTCGTCGGGGAAATAATGGCTTTTCTCTGCCTCCTCATTTTCTGCCTTTTCTTTTATAAATTTTATTAAGGCGTTTTGACACTCTAACTTTTTATGGTGGAAGAAATTGAAATTTACAAAATAGGGCTTCTTTATGGTCACTAACTTATTACTAATATCGTTACAGAATAACGTCTCCCTTCTTGTGTGTTCAGGCTCATTGATATTCTTTACTTCTACATAGTAATTTTTCTTATCGTATATTGTGATATCTATCTTTTTGTTGTTTTCCCTAATATTTCTTTCGATGCCGATTGCAAAATTCTTTTGCCTGGAAAAGAGATGCGCAAGATTTAATTCGCTTAAATGGTTAAGAATTTGTTTGGTCTTTTCCCTCACATCGTTTGTTTCCTTCTGCCCGATTATTTTATTAATCAGCCCCCGCATGCCGTTTATTAACGGGTCGTTGTATAAAAGAGACTCTGCCCTATCCCTGACGATTTTGATTTCCCTTAAGGAAAGAATATCAGGAACTTCCTTTAATACTTCTTCCAGGTCTTTCAGCTTTTTTTCTATCAAGGCATCTTTTTCACCATTTGTATTCATCTTCATTAACTTCCCGGAACTGCTCCCACAACCTATTAAACCTGCTCTCATAAATCATCTCATAGAGGTCCATCCTATCGGGGTAAAGTTCCTCACACTTTTCTCTTACCTTCGACTTTTCTATTTCGATGTCTATCTCTGGATAATCAGAGCAAAGGATAAGTATACACACCCTTTCAGCCATACGCTGAAGTTCGTGCATCCTTTCCCTTTTCATTTCCTCTGAAAAACTGGGTTTCATAGATTCACTCCCACTCAATCGTACTCGGCGGTTTGGAGCTAATATCATAGACGACACGGTTGACGCCCTTAACCTCGTTAATGATACGGTTAGAGATAGCGCCGAGTACCTCATAAGGCAGGTGAACCCAATCGGCAGTCATATAATCAACCGTTTCCACAGCCCTCAGTGCAATAACATTTTCGTATGTGCGTTCATCCCCCATAACTCCCACAGTACCAAGCGGCAATAAAACCGCAAATGCCTGCCCAATTGCTCGATAAAGCCCTGCATTATTAATCTCTTCTTGAACAATTTCATCGGCAAGCTTTAATATCTGCAATCGTTCTTCCGTAACCTCGCCAATTATTCGTATCGCAAGTCCGGGTCCCGGGAATGGATGCCGCCATATAATCTCCTCAGGCAGTCCGAGTTCAACCCCTATCTTTCTGACTTCATCCTTAAAAAGATTCCTCAGTGGCTCGATTAACTCAAACCCCAGTTCCTCAGGCAATCCACCGACATTGTGATGGCTCTTAATAGAGGCTGTGGGGCCCCCATGGGCTGCTATGCTCTCTATAACGTCAGGATAAAGAGTGCCCTGTGCAAGAAACCTTGCGTCAGAAATCCTCCGAGCCTCCTCCTTAAATACTGCAATAAACTCATGCCCTATAATCTTACGCTTTCTTTCAGGGTCCGTAACACCTTTGAGCTTTTTTAGAAACCTCTCCTTAGCATCAACAAGATGGAAATCTATTCTCGAATCAGCGTCCGGGACGGGCTTAAAATTTTCCTTGAAGATTTTAGCAACGTCCTCAGCTTCGTTTAGCCTGAGTAGCCCTGTGTCAACAAAGATGCAAGATAGCTGGCTGCCAACAGCCTTAAAAATGAGCGTAGCAACTACTGTAGAATCAACCCCGCCAGAAAGCCCACAGACAACCCTCGCATCACCTACCTGCTTCCGTATATCCCTTATAGAATCTTCGATATAAGAGCTCATACGCCAATCCCCGGCGCATCCGCAAATCTTATAAAGGAAGTTATGCAGTATCTTACTGCCCATTGGTGTATGGGTTACCTCAGGATGAAACTGAACGCCATAAAATTCTTTGTCTTTATGCTTAACTATTGCATAAGGACAGTTTTCTGTGCAGGCAAGGGAGTGAAAATTGTCGGGAAGTTTTGTTATCTGGTCGCCATGGCTCATCCATACGGTTATGGACTCAGGGATTGATTCAAGTAACCCGCCTGAGGCAGGGAGGTTCTTAATAACACATTTAGTTCTGCCAAATTCTCCGCCTGAGGCGGATGTAACCCTTGCGCCAAGCATCTGGCAGCCTAATTGCATCCCGTAACAAATTCCCAGAATGGGAGCGTCCATTGAAAATATCGCCTCGTGGCAGCGTGGGGCATTTTTTGTATATGCGCTTGCAGGACCACCACTTAAAATAATTCCCTTAGGCTTGAGCTTCCCAATATCTTCGGGCGTGATACTATACGGGACTATCTCACAATAAACATTGTTCTCCCTCACCCGGCGTGCTATTAGTTGTGCATACTGGGAACCAAAGTCAAGGATTAAAACAAGTTCTTTCGGGCTGTTTGTCACATCTGCATATACCTCCATATCTTAATTATAGGTCTCCAAAGCACCATGTCAAATAAAAAACCATAGAAGAAGGCTTAAGGCTTAAGACTGAAGGATAAAGAATCCTTCTGCCTTCAGCCATCAGCTACAGAGGCTGTCAAAATGACACCAGCTTTCACTCTCCCAAATAGCTTGCTGTCAGAATGGCATAAGGCTGAATATAAAAAGTAACGAGTCTTCTTTGTATAACATTATGTTACTCTGATACTTGACATAACACACCTTTGATAGGAGCATTTGCTGGTATATTATTTGCTCTTGTACGCTTAAGCACTCTAACTTTAAACTCTTTTACTGCAGGAGGTCATCAAATGGCAAAACAGTTAACCTTTAAGGAGGATGCCCGTGCAGCGCTTGCACGTGGGGTCTCAAAACTTGCAAGGGCTGTCAAGAGCACACTGGGTCCAAGGGGCAGGAATGCCGTTCTCGATAAAGGATTCGGCAGCCCAACAGTAACAAAGGACGGCGTTACAGTTGCAGAGGAAATCGAGCTAAGGGACCCGTATGAAAACATGGGTGCAAGACTCGTAAGGGAAGCCGCAACAAAGACAAGTGACGTTGCAGGCGATGGCACTACAACGGCTACTGTACTGGCGGAGGCTATCTACGCTGAAGGACTCAAGAGCGTTACCGCCGGGGCTGACCCACTTGCGCTCAACCGTGGGATGAGGAAGGCTGTGGATTTAGTTATTGAGAAACTTAAGAAATTGAGCAAACCCGTTAAAGACCAATCAGAGATTGCCAATATTGGCACAATTGCAGCAAATAACGACCCTGAAATAGGCAAGATGATTGCCAGCGCTATGGAAAAGGTTGGCAAGGACGGCGTTATCACCGTGGAAGAAGGAAAGAGCTTAACCACCGAAGTAGAGGTCGTTGAAGGGATGCAATTTGACCGTGGTTACCTCTCCCCACACTTTATTACGAACCCCGAAGATATGAAGGTCGAATTTGAGAACCCATACATCCTTATCTACGAGGATAAGCTATCTGGTATTAAAGGTATTATTCCGCTTCTGGAGAAGATGGCAAGGGCAGGAGCGCCGCTCCTCATTATTGCTGAAGACGTAGAAAGCGAAGCTCTTGCCACGCTTGTCGTAAATAAGATTCGTGGGACAATCTCATGCGCCGCTGTAAAGGCTCCCGGATATGGCGACAGACGAAAGGCAATGTTAGAAGACATTGCTATCCTTACGGGCGGCAAGGCAATATTTAAAGACCTTGGCATTCAGCTTGAGAGTGTGGAACTCAACGAGCTTGGAAGGGCAAAAAAGGTTACTATAGACGCCGAAAATACGATTATCATCCAGGGTGCGGGAAAATCTTCTGCAGTAAGCGGGAGAATAAAGCAAATACGCGCTGAGATAGAGCATGTAACCTCAGATTATGACCGTGAAAAGTTGCAGGAACGCCTTGCAAAACTTGCTGGTGGCGTTGCGCAGATTAACGTCGGCGCATCAACAGAAACCGAAATGAAGGAAAAGAAGGCGCGCGTCGAGGACGCCCTGCACGCCACACGCGCAGCTATTGAAGAAGGCATCTTACCGGGCGGCGGGGTTGCACTGCTTCGTGTTGCCGCTGCCCTTGATGATAGCCTGAAACTGAAGGGCGACGAAGCGACGGGGGTGGAGATTATTAAAAGGGCGCTCTCGATACCCACGATGCAAATTGCCGAGAATGCTGGAGTCGAAGGCGCTGTGGTTGCTAAGAGGATTCTAACTTCCAGGGACGAGAACTATGGCTTTGACGCAGAAAGGCAAGAATTTTGCAATATGCTCGAAGCCGGGATAATTGACCCTGCAAAGGTTACAAGATGCGCATTGCAAAACGCTGTAAGTATCGCCGGTACGCTACTCATGACGGACTGTCTTGTTTCGGACATTCCGAAAGAAGAAGGAGAAGAGATGGCAATGCCGCATGGCGCAGGTATGGGCGGCGGCATGGGATATTAACCAAAGTGAAATGTAAATTGAAACGTGCAAAATTTAAATTCCTGAACCTATCAGGAACAGGTTTTAAAATCTACAATTTCCAGTTTACAATTATTGAGAATCATAAATGAAGGAGGTATAGAAATGCCGACCATTAGACCGTTAGATGACCGTGTAGTTATTGAAAGGGTAGAGGCAGAGGAAAAAACTCAAGGTGGAATAGTGCTGCCCGATACGGCAAAGGAGAAGCCCGCCAGAGGGCGGGTTGTTGCGGTGGGGGAGGGAAGGCTTCTTGAAAGCGGAAAACGTGCCCCGATTGATTTGAAAAAGGGTGATAATATCCTTTTTGGCAAGTATGCCGGGTCAGAGGTTACCGTGGATGGTAAGGAATACCTTATTATGCGGGAAAGCGATATCCTTGCAAAAATAGTTTAAGCCAAAAAACTTAAAATAGGGTGGCATGGACAAACTTGTTTGCCCGTGCCTCATCTTTAAAAAGAGGGAATAAAATGGCAGCAAAACAACAGATGTATGATATAGAAGCCAGAAAAAAGATGCTTTCGGGTGTAAAGCAGTTAAGCGATGTAGTCAGGGTAACAATGGGTCCAACCGGTCGAAATGTAATACTTGAGAAGAGCTATGGCTCCCCATCCGTTACAAAGGATGGCGTCACTGTAGCAAAGGAAGTGGAATTGAAGGACCCTTTTGAAAACATTGGGGCAAAACTCGTTAATGAGGTTGCCACTAAAACCAGTGATGAGGCAGGCGATGGCACCACTACTGCGACCGTACTTGCAGAGGCAATCTTTAAAGAGGGCTTGAAACACATTACCGCGGGCGCTAACTCTATCGCTATAAAAAGAGGGATAGAGAAATCCGTAGAGGTAGTTGTTGAAGAGTTGAAGAAGCTCAGCAAGCCAGTAAAGGGCCGCACTGAAATTGCCCAGGTAGGCGCTATTTCGGCAAACAATGACGCCTCAATAGGCAATCTTCTTGCAAACGCCATGGAGAAGGTGGGCAAGGATGGAGTAATCACCGTTGAAGATGCAAAAGGCATTGAGACAACCCTTGAGGTCGTTGAAGGGATGCAGTTTGATAAGGGCTACATATCGCCTTATTTTATAACCGATGCACAGAAGATGCAGGTGGTTTTTGAAGACCCTTATATACTTGTTCATGAAAAAAAGATTTCTTCTATGAAGGACCTTATTCCCTTGCTGGAAAAAATATCCTCCAGCGGCAAACAATTTTTGATTATAGCCGAAGATGTTGAAGGAGAGGCGCTTGCCACGCTCGTGATTAACAAGCTCCGGGGCGTATTAAATTGCGCAGCCGTTAAGGCGCCTGGTTTTGGCGACAGGCGCAAGGCAATGCTTGAAGATATTGCAATATTAACCAAAGGGAAGGCAATTACGGAAGACCTCGGAATAAAGTTAGAAACAATAGATATTGATGCCCTCGGGCGTGCAAAGAAGGTAACGGTTGATAAGGACAAAACAACCATCGTGGAAGGCGCTGGAAAGAAATCCGATATTCAGGCACGCATCGCACAAATCAAACGACAAATAGAGCAAAGTACATCCGATTACGATAAAGAAAAACTGCAGGAGAGGCTTGCCAAGCTCTCAGGCGGGGTGGCGGTAATAAGGGTGGGCGCCCCTACGGAGGCAGAGCTGAACGAGAAAAAGGCAAGGGTTGAAGATGCCTTACATGCCACGAGGGCTGCTGTAGAAGAAGGCATCGTGCCAGGTGGCGGCGTTGCCTTCATTAGAGCAATCCCGGCGCTTAGTGAGGCAAGGAAAAAGCTAAAGGGCGACGAAAAGATTGGCGCGGATATAATTATGCGAGCCCTTGAGTCACCGCTTCGGCAGATTGCTTCAAACACGGGCGAAAATGGCGCCGTTGCAGTGGACGAGGTAAAGGAGAAGTCAACAAATGTAGGCTATGACGCAAACACTGGTAAGTACGTGGACATGATTGAGGCGGGGATAATTGACCCCACAAAGGTCTCGAGGGTAGCCTTGCAGAATGCCGCAAGTATCGCCGGCTTAATGCTCACCACCGAAACAATGATTACCGAACTTAAAGAGGGTGAGGATGAACTGGAAATTGCGGAAAGCGTTAAATAGTTCACACCAAAAAATGCATTTATGTAGGGGCTGGGTTACCCCGCCCCTACCTGTTCTTTCGGCACACCACAATTTTTCTCTTGACATCAATAGTCCTTTTCTATACCATTTAAGTTCATCACAAATTTTTTTATGGAGGTTATTTCGATATGGTAAAATGTGTAACCCACAGTGGCAGGCTGTGGTTAAAGATAGTAATAATCATTACTATATTTTGTACCGCTATTATTTGGTTAGTTAGTAATCTACCTGCAGCCGAGAATACGCAACCAAACCCGACAAATCCGGAATCTGGACTCAAGACCCCTTCTCCGGACATTTTCTTCCCTGAATCAACGCACGCCTTTGGAAATGTATTTATTGGTGAAAAGACCGAGCATGTATTTAAGCTTGTAAACAGGGGAGATGCAGTTCTTGTTATTAACGACCTGGTTGTTGGATGCGACTGCACCGTCGCAAAGCTTGAGAATTGGCAAATAGCGCCAGGTGGGGAAGAAGGAGTAAAGATAACCTTTTCCCCCGACGAGAATACACGGAGGGGAAGGACGGCAAAATTTATATACGTTAATTCTAACGACCCCGATAGACCGAAATTTAAATTAAGATTCACTGCAAATGTGCGGAGGGACGTTGTCTATACCCCGCATGGTTTTGAACTTGGATTCGTACCTAAGGGCAACGCAGGCACAAAGCGGATAGTATTTAAATCAAAACTCAACCCGGCAGACTTTAATATAACTAAGGTTGCTTCCTTTCACCCTTCAGTTGCGGTTTCTCATGGGAAACTAAACGACCAGGGGGAATGGTACGTTGAAGCCTCTATAAAAGAGAACGCAGTTCCTGGAAAACTGATGGGAAATATTGTCGTCTTTACCAACAGCGTAAAACAGCCTGAGATAAAGATTCAGACCTACTCAGAGGTGGTGCGAGAGGTCGCTGCAGTTCCCGACAGGGTGTGTTTTGGAAAGATTGTAAAGGGCAAAGAAGCCGTTCGTGTCCTTACTGTTCTTCATGCAAATGGCATTAAGATAGAAAAGGTTGAACCATCGCTAAGCTGGATACGCGCCAATATTATTCCGTCCAATAATACGGATGACACATCAATTGAAGTGGAGCTCAAGCTATCGAGCACGGACGCCCCAAAGGGGAAATCCGAAGGCGCTTTATCCATTTACACAAACAGCAAGAAATTTCCGGTCTTAAAGGTACATTTGTGCGCCAACGTGCTGGAACCGAAGGTTTGAATCTTCTCCGGAGTGAAGCCTTAATTTGTTTAAATAATTATGAAATCTGCCGATAATTAACAATGCTTTATCGAAGGTAGGGCTTGTGTGGTAAAAAGTAAGTTTGTGGTATAAAAAAGAGTAAAAAACGACATTAGCGAAAAATACGGCAAAAAAATCTTATTTTTTTATTGACAAACTATTTCCTATGTGGTATATTCCTAACGGTTATTAACCGTTGGATAAAGTGTCAGGTTACGAAAATACTATTAAAAACATACAGAACCTGATAGAAAGGGGGTGATTGCCGGCGATGTAAAAGTAGGGGGTTTTTACCCTCCAATGGGGGCGTTTTAGTATGAATCAGGGGGAAATGTCTCGGTAGTTCACTTATAGCCTGTTAGGTATCTGGTTGTTAGATTAAGCTGAGGAACGCAAGTTTCCTGGCTGCAGGCAAGGGTGAGCTAATTTAAGCAAATTTTACTCGTAAAATGCATAATTACACGTTAATGTATTTTGAGGGTTTATGAAAAAGGAGGAAGACAAGATGAAGAAGTTCGCGCCTCATTTATTAATTATTGTGGTGGGCTTTTTGGCGCTGGCGCTTATGACATCCAATGCCTTAGCGCAGAAGTGTCAGCATTTACACCAGCTTTCAAAAAAGCTCCAGAAACAGCAAATCACAGTGCTAAGTTGTAAGCTTTGTGTTTGCGAAAAGATGGAGTCCTATATCATAAAGCACAGAATTAGGGCTTCCGTCCGTACAGACTGCGATTGCGATGAAACAAACGATAGGGAATGCGACAAGTATCATCAGCATCCAAA
>JACQHT010000121.1 GCA_016198835.1 Planctomycetota bacterium
CCTCGTGGAGCCTCAACAGCCCCAACACCACTGCCAGCCTTAGGCTTTATTTCTACCTTTTCTTGCTCAAGTCCATTTGACAGGATTTTGTCAATGAGCTCAACAGAATCCTCAAAACAATGAACGGTCTCGACAACCTGGGCAAGATTGTTCATAAAAGGATTATAACACGGAGCTTTTAATCCGAGATATTGCGCCGCATCCTTTGCCCTTGGATGTAACTGTCTGTGGTTGTTGTTGAATCTTGCCAGCGCGCCTACCATGTATGAATCCCTCTTCGATTTTGCATGTTTTGCCGTTGAGTGAGAGACAATAAATTCCTTTACCTTTTCCAAATATCTTGACGGCTCCACCGTTCCACCATCGCTTGAGGTAATAGAGCCGTCATAAAAGGCATACTCATTGCTATGACTGAGTGAAAGATACTCTGTCTGCCTCTCAAAGCTCGGAATTTTTAATCCTTTAAAAAGCTCTATTGTCTCAACTACATCAGGTCGTAAAGCCTCAAGTCTGTCTTTGCACCTTTTTAATTCTTTTTTATCTGGCAACTTGGTAAATCCGCCCACAATCATTGAACAGGGATGCACATGCCTGCCGCCAATAACGGCGCATATATCGTTGGCAAGACCTTTTAATCGCATACCCCTCGCAACTATTTCCTTTTTATCAGGTAGCAAACCAAAGACACTTCCAACTCCGAAAAAATCAGGAATGGCTAAGAAGTAAAGATGAAGCACGTGGCTTTGTATAATCTCGGCGTTGTAAATGGTCTTTCTTAGTAGTATAGTTTGCTCTGATGGGGTAACCCCAAGAGCAGTCTCAAGCGCCTTTAGCGAGCAGCTTGTATGGGACACCGCACAAATACCACAAATGCGGGATGTAATCCATGCAGCCTCATTGAAAGTCCTACCCAGAATCATCGCCTCAAAAAAACGTGGTGATTCTACAATATCAAGGCGCAGTTCCTCAATCTTGCCTTCCTTAATATTTATGACCAAATTACCATGCCCCTCGACACGCGTTATATGTTCAATATTTAATGATAAATCATGCATGGAATTATTTTGTTCTTTTGCCAAGAAAAAGTTTGCATCTTCCTATTGCCTCATCTACCGTCATGCCATGTTCTTTCAGAACATTAAGATGGGCAGATGTATTTGGGTCGTCAATAAGCCCACGACAGCCCTCACATCCGCTACCATACGTTGGGCAGATTGCCTTGCAGCCAGCCCTTGTTACGGGACCGAGGCAGAAAAGCCCTAAATCAAAAACGCAAACATTTTCTGCAAGTTTGCATTCCACACACACTGGATAGGTAGGGATTCTTGGTTTTCTGCCGAGTAATAGAGATTTTGTTACCTCTACAAATTCATCCCTATCAATGGGACATCCCTCTATGCGATAATCTACCTTTACCACCTCTTCCAGCGTTCTTGTTGGAATTGTATCAAATTTATCAGCACGTTCTTTGTACACTATCTTTTTCACCTGCTCCATATCGAGATAGTTTTTAAGATAGTTTACCCCACCAGTAGTCGCACATGCACCCATGGCAACCAATATCTTTGCCCTTTTCCTTATCTCCTCAAGTTGTGGAATCTCTGACTGCCTCGTAATACTGCCCTCAACAAAGGCAATATCATAATCCTCACTGCGCTCGCTCATTGCTTCCCTGAAGTGAACGATGTCCACATGCTCAAGGAGGTCAAGCAATTTTTCTTCAAGCGTCAGTACAATGAGTTGACATCCTTCACAACTTGTAAATGAGAAGAAGGCAATCTTTGGTTTTGGCATATTTTCACCCTCTAATACCCTACATGTAGCCGCAGGCTTTAGCCTGCGTAAAATGCGCAACCTAAAGGTTGCGGCTACCTTTTTTCAAAGAAAGAACCATTGGTTTTGTCATATTGCTTCTGACAAAAATTTAAGTGTCCGGTAACTGAAAACAGGTCCTTCCTGGCAAACATAAACGCTATTTATCTGGCAGTGTCCACACTTACCCACACCGCACTTCATCCTTCTTTCAAGTGAAATGTATATTTGTGCTTCTGGAATCTTCTTTATCCCCAATTCCATCAACACGTATTTGTACATAACTGGTGGTCCAACAATTAGAGCATAAGTTCGTTTTGCATCAATTTCAAGCGGCGGAATAAGCCTTGTTATAACACCTGATTTGCCCGCCCAGCCTGAATCGGGCTTATCTACGGTTATTTCACATTCAATGTCTTTTCTTTGCTGCCAGCCAAATAACTCATCAGCAAAAAGAATCTCGGCAGGGGTCTTTGCCCCATACAGAATAGTGATATTACTGAAATCGTCCCTCCTATCAAGCACGTAGTTTATTGCTGACCTAAGGGGCACAATGCCAAGACCACCAGCAATAAAGAGCAAATCGCAGCCTTTCATCTGAGATAATGGGAATCCCTTGCCAAACGGACCTCGGAGTCCTACTATGGCGCCTTCTTCAAGACTATGGAGCGCAGTGGTAACATCCCCCACCTTTCTGACACAAATTTCAAATGTACCATTTCCTGAAGGTAAAGTAGACCTCCCCTTTATCCCCTCCTTCGTAAGGAGGGGATTGAGGGGTGGTGGCGATGAGGAAATAGATATTGGCGCTTCACCAATACCGAAAACGGATACCTCAACAAACTGGCCTGGTTCATAAGAAAAACTAACGCCGTCCTTTGTACGGATTTTGAACCACTTCTCTAACGCCGTAAGCCTCCTCACCTGTACTATCTCTGCCAGTGTGGGTATATATAAAGGCATATACTGTTTCCTTCCTTATTCCCTATTGCCTATTCCCTTATTCTTTATAAGACGGTTGACTACATCCACTGTGTCTATTTTAACCAGGCATACCTTGCTGCATCTGCCACAGCCGACGCAATTTGGTTGACCATATTTTGTCATAAGATAATTAAACTTGCGATTAAAACGGTGTCTGAGACGATTCGCCCTCGACTTCCTGAAATTTTCGCCCGTAGCAACAACGGCAAAATCCTTTAGTGTGCAGGCATCCCACTGGCGGCATCTTTCACCACCGTTAAGACTTAAATCCACATTATCGAAAACATCGAAGCAGTAGCACGTCGGACACACAATATTACAAGACCCGCATCCGAGGCATATCTCTTCCAGTTCCTTCCACGTAACATCCTCATTAGCGCCTGCAAGGACTAATGGCAGATTAGCTACTTCTGTTTTAAAACGGTACTCAAATGCCCTTTTGCGGGCTTCGTGGATTTTATTAAACTGCTCAACCTCAGCATCACTTGCATCTCTTGTTTTACCGAATTCTTTAAGGATTTCCTCGCCTTTTTTGGTACCTACAGTTATAAAGAATTTCTCCACAATATGAGATTCCTTCGCTTCGCTCGGAATGACACTTTGCATGTCAGTCAAAAGAATGTCAAAGCCTTCCTTCACATCTAATGTGCCTACTGTCTCACAAAAGCTGTACGTATCGCAATGATGGAGGCAATCTATACCCACAATTATAGTTTGCTTTCTCCTATCGAGGTAGCGATTTTCCGCATTTTCTAAAGAAAAGGTTTTATCTAAAAGTGAGATGGCGTGGATATCACAGGGACGCACGCCGAAGATTACCTGAGGTTCTACATCCACATTTTCTTCCACCGAAGGGGAAGCTCCCATTCGGAAGCAAAACAGGGTTTCTTGCTGGGGAAGCAAATATTTTTTTGGAGGGAGAAGCGTAGGTGTATAAGCATCAAGAGGGTCAGAAAACGTATCCGTTTCAGCAAAAACGCATTTTCCCTTTCCCTTCTCCATTACGGAAAAGACCTTGTTTTTCTTCTTTAAACTTTCGTAAAGAAGGGGTAAATCTTCTTTCAATAGTATTTGCGGTTTCACAATTCCTAACTCCAAACTCTCAAAGGCTCAGAACAGGGCAAACGCCGTTTGCCCCTACAAATCAACTCTAAACTTCCAACTCTGACGTCCAAGCCAGGATGCTGCCATCCATATATTTTACATTTCTAAATCCTGCATTTTTTAAGATGCGATAGGCTTGGGCTGCACGTAAGCCTCCGCGACAGTAAGTAATAATCTCCTTAGTATTATCAAGTTCATTTGTTCGTGACGCAAGTTTATCCAACGGAATGTTTCGACACCCCTTAATATGACCACTTTTATATTCTGCCTCTGTCCTCACATCGAGTAATACGAAATCATCACCCTTATTATGTTTCTCTGCGACTGTTTGTGGAAGAATGCCCAACGTCTTTCCTGATAATTTATTGTTCAGGACGTTTGCAGCTATGATGATGGCATCCATCACCATGGAATAAGGTGGGGCATAGGCAAGATCGAGTTTGGAGATTTGGTCAACCGTTGCGCCAAATGTCAAAGCTGTTGCTATAATATCAATGCGTTTGTCTACCACACCCTCACCAACAATCTCTGCACCCAGGAGTCTTTTGGTGGTTACATCGGCGATGAGTTTAATAATAATATCCTTTGTTCCCGGATAATAGTGTGCCATATCCCCTGCAGGGACGATGGCGGATTCGGTCTTAAAACCCTCTTTAATTGCCTCCCGTTCAGATAGACCCACCTTCCCTACGTTCAGGTCAAAAACCTTTACAATCAGGGTGCCCAAAACACCTTTAAAGGTATCGTTACCACCTGTGACATTAATAGCAGCAACACGGCCCATCTTAGCCGCTGTAGAACCTAATGCAATCCATGCAGGTTTCCCTGTTACTAAGTGGATGCTCTCGGCACAATCGCCAATGGCGTATACATCGGAAATATTTGTCTCCATCCGCTCATTCACCTTTATGGCTCGTGTGGTACCAATCTCTATACCAGCCTCCTGGGCTAATTTGGTATTGGGTTTGATACCAATAGATAGGACGACCATATCTGCCGGCAACTGTCGTTTGCCAGTAATTACCTTTCTCACAGTACCATTTCCCTCGAAGGATTTTACACCGTCCGAAGTAATGACCTCGACACCTTTCTCTTTTAAGCGGTTTTGAACGAGTAACGCCATATCTTTGTCCAGAGGAGGCAAGATTTGGTCTAAAAGCTCAACAACAATCACCCTAATACCTCTCAAAACGAGATTCTCCACCATTTCGAGACCAATAAGCCCCCCTCCTACAATCACGGCATTTTTGACCTTCCCACTATCCACAAATGACTTTATCTTTAAAGCATCGCTAATGGTTCTCAGCGTAAAGATATTGACGAGAGAAATTCCCATCAGTGGAGGAACAATGGGCTGTGCCCCCGTGGCAATAATAAGCTTATCATAATTAAAAATAAGGTCTTGTCCCTTCGCAAGGTCCCTGACCTTGACCTGCTTCGACTCTGTATCAATAGCAGTAGCCTGATGCTTGATAAGAACATCTATATTATGCATATTCTTGAAATAGGGAGGTTCTCGGACGATAAGCTTTTTAGAATCCTTGACAATATTTCCTATAAAATAAGGCGTGCCACAGCTTGCGTAGGAAATATATTGCTCATCAGTTACAACAGTAATCTTCATAAAGGGTGACTCTCGCCGTGCCTTAGCGGCTGCCTTCATACCCGCCGCTACGCCACCAATGATTACAAGACGTTTACCCTCGGTTGACATACAACTTTCTCCAATTAATCTTTCTAATACCCTTCATTTAACAGATTCTTGGAAGCTGGTCTCCTACAAGCATATCAACAATCCTTGTTCCACCAATTACTGTTTTCAGGCACACCTTACCTTGTGGTTCATTAATTACTTCCCCGATGATTTCAGCATCTTTGCCTAGATCATCTTCCTTAAGGACGTCACGCACCTTAACAGCGTCATTTGCTGAAACAACAATTACAACCTTTCCTTCATTTGCAATATAAAGAGGATCGTAACCGAGTATCTCACATAATGCCCTTACCCCGTCATTAATTGGAATGTTTTGCTCCTTTATTATTATACCATATTTTTGCCCACTAACTATTTCATTGAGTGTTGTTGCAAGCCCTCCCC
>JACQHT010000125.1 GCA_016198835.1 Planctomycetota bacterium
CTCATAGCCATTTGCAGCACCTGAATGGTATGAAGCATTTTCTTTGGCATATTCCTGGCAGCCAGCCCATCTGAAATCTGCATCATACAACCGGGGCAATTTGTTGCAACGATATCGGCGCCAGTTTCTTTTATTGATTCCATCTTATGCTCGTTGATTTTTAAGCTTAAGTCGTAATGGGTCAGGCTAAAGATTCCCCCGCCCCCGCAGCATCTTTCAGCATTTTCCATTTCTACGTAATTTGCAGAGCGCTTCAGGATGTTTCGTGGTTCTCTCGAAATATTTTGCGCCCAGTAAAGGTGACATGGGTCATGATATGTAACCTGCTGGCCGAGGGGTTTAGTTTCATAATGGGTGAATTTTTCAATGAACTCCGAAATGTCATATATTTTCTTTGCCATGGTCTGCCACGAGTCGCCGAGCAAGTGTATATAGTCCCTTTTGAGTGTCTGTCCACAGGTGGCGCATGCGGTAACTATTGCGTCAATCCGCCCCAGGCGGACGGATTCAAAGACATTCTTGTTTCTCTCTGCCAGCGCACGAGCGGCTATAGAATCACCCAGTGAACGGGCTGGTATGCCGCAGCACAATTGGTCGGATGGCACAACCACCTCGATATTAAGCCTGTTGAGGACGTCAACCACCGCCTTTGCAATATCTGGATATACATAATTAATAAGACAGCCTGTAAAAAAGGCGACTCGCATTTTGGGGTTTTTTAATCTGGGGATCTGTTTAAATATTTGCAAGGCTGTTTTTGGTGCAAGCGGCGGCATCCATCGCTTGCCAGTAAATAATAATGGCAAGTGACGCATGTGTCCACGCCTCTTACCAGGGATGAATTTCTGGAATATTGAAGCTCCTTTAATAAGCAAATCGAAAAGCTTCCTTCGTGGGAGAAAGTACCTAAAGATAATCTTCGGCAGAAGTGGTATCCCCATATTTTCGGCGATACCGTCGAGCATTGCCTGAATAATTAGTTCATAGTCAACGCCGGATGGACAGATGTGGACGCACCTGAGACATTTCTTGCAAGAGTATATATGCTCCTTAAGCCTTTTGGTATAGATTATCTCATTATCACGGATGGCTTCGGCAAGGCTTATCCTTCCCCTTGCCACCATGGATTCATTACCCGTTTCAAGAAACACCGGGCAGACAGAGCGACACTTGCCACACTTGGCGCACTTGCTCGCCTCAAGCTCCCAGTTCTTGTTCATAACCATATTATACTAACGGACTCCTTTAAAATCACTTACTTTTTTTATAAAAAGTAGGTTAGAAAAGCCTTGAAAAAGTTACACTTCTTTGTTATTATTACGCAGGTAAAAGAAAAGGGTCAATTGGATTCTTAAATATAAAAAGGAGTAAAAGTTATGGCAAAGATATGCGAGGGACACCTGATAGGCACCGGTAAGGTTTTTGGAATCGTAGTAAGTAGGTTTAATGAGCTTATAGGTAGAAAATTATTAGAAGGGTCAATAGATTGTTTAATAAGGCATGGTGTGAGGAATGATGATATCTTTGTGTTTTGGACACCGGGCGCTTATGAGATTCCCATTACCGCAATGCGTTTAGCCAGGAGTGGGAAGTATCATGCAGTCATTTGTCTTGGGGCAATCATTCGTGGAGAGACACCTCATTATGAATACGTTGCAAGCGAATCTGCTAAGGGAGTTGCCGAGGTAGGTTTAAGTACAGGGGTTCCTACAATTTATGGTATAATAGTGACAGAGACCCTTGAGCATGCAATTGACCGCGCTGGTGCAAGGGATGGTAATAAAGGCGTGGAAGCAGCCCTTGCGGCTATCGAGTTGGCAAACTTGTTTGAAAGCATGGGTAAACAGTAGACAGTAGGTAGTAGACAGTAGACAGGGCTAAAGGAATTATTCTTTTTTGCCTGTTTCCTGTCTACTGTATACTGTCTACTTTCTCTGGGGGATAAGGTGCGAAAGAGGTCTCAGGGCAGGGAGCTTGCTTTACAGGCGCTGTATCAATTTGAAATACGTGGGGAAGGGGTTGTAGAGGATTTACAATCCTTTTGCAAGGAGTATGCTAAGGAGGCCGATGTGTATGAATTTGCAGTCTCCCTTATTAATGGTTGTTTACCGGTTACAAAAGAATTGGACGAAAAAATTGCTTCGGTTGCAGAAAACTGGGATATACACCGCATGGCGGTCATTGACCGCAACATATTGCGGCTTGCTGTTTACGAACTGCTTTACAGGGACGATATACCACCAAAGGTCTCAATTAATGAGGCAATAGACCTTGCAAAACGGTATAGTACAGAAAACTCTGGAACCTTTGTAAATGGTGTTCTTGATAAGATATTCACCAAATATGTTCCAGAGAAAAAAGTTCGCAGTTCGGAGTTCAGAGTGCAGAGTGCGGATTGTGGAACAAATCCGAACTCCGAACCCCCCACTCCGAATTCTGCACTCCTTAATGAAGGACAGGCAGACCTCCATGTACACACGAATTGTTCCGATGGTACGTTAAGTCCCGAAGAGGTTGTTAGAGAAGCTTCCAGAATTGGTCTTCGTACCATCGCAATAACAGACCATGACACTGTTGCTGGTGTAAAAATTGCTCAAAGGTGCGCAAGCAAGTACAACGTTTATGTAGTGCCAGCTTTAGAACTCTCCGGTTACAGAGACCCATCGGAGATTCACATCCTCGGTTATTTTGTGGATATTGAAAATCGTGCCCTTTGTGAAAAGATTAAGGAATTGTTTAGGGACAGGGTGAAAAGAATATACAAAATGATAGAAAAACTACAAGCGCTTGAAGTATCTATTACGGCAGAAGAAATCTTTGAGTTATCAGGAGAGGCTTCCCCGGGACGGATGCACGTGGCAGAGGTTTTGTGCAGGAAAGGATTCTGTGACAGTCTTAAGGATGCCTTCCAGATGTATATAAGTGACTCTGGTCCTGCGTATGTGCCTAAGAAAACAATTACACCCTTTGACGCTATAGAGCTGATTATCTCGGCTGGTGGCGTCCCAGTTCTTGCTCATCCAAGCCTGACAAAAAAAGATGAACTTATCCCATCGCTTGTCGAAGGTGGTTTGCAAGGAATAGAGGCTTATTATCCCGTACAGTCACCAGAACAGCAAGCAAAGTATCTTAAGATTGCAGCAAAATATGGCTTGTTAGTAACTGGCGGTTCTGATTTCCACGGGGAGAGAAAGCCGGAGACATCACTGGGAGAGGTTACAATTCCCAATAACTTTGTAAGATTGCTTATAAACAAAGCCCAAACACAAAAATCAAGGGTTTTGATTTAGGTTTTTGAGGTTTTGATTATGGTATGGTCCCCTTTGAGCATATTTAGAAAAAAGGAAGTGGGTGTCCCCTCTGCGAAGGCAACTGCCGAAAAGAAGACATCGTGGTTTTTGCTGGAGCATTTTAAGAAGGGACTCGAAAAGACTCGCAGTAAAATTGGGTCTGGATTAAAGCATATCTTCTCTCTTAAACGTGGGATTGATGCTAAGGTACTGGAAGAGGTTGAAGCCCTTTTACTGGAATCCGACATGGGTGTAAAACCAGTCGAAAAAGTAATTCATGAACTTAAGGAGGCATGGAAGGCAAAAGAGATAGAGGACACCTCGGAGATTTCAGACTTTATTAAAAATAGGTTAAAAGAAGCGCTACGAAGATGGAATGTAGAACTGAATTTATCACCTACGCCTCCTACCGTCATAATGGTTACAGGGGTAAATGGCGCTGGCAAGACCACGTCTATCGCAAAACTCGCAAATATGTTTATTAAAGAAGGCAAGAAGGTCATGTTATCCGCAAGCGACACATTTCGTGCCGCAGCGGTTGACCAGCTCGATATATGGAGCAAGCGCATTGGTGCAGATATCGTAAAACACCAGCACGGCGCTGACCCTGCGGCAGTTACATTCGATGCCCTTGAGGCAAGCATAGCAAGAGGGATTGATATTTTAATTGTTGATACTGCAGGGAGACTGCATACATACGAAAATTTGATGAACGAATTAGGCAAGGTTGGAAGGGTCATATCAAAGAAAATTCCGGATGCCCCCCATGAGGTGCTTCTGGTGTTAGATGCAACCACAGGTCAAAATGCCATCGTTCAGGCAAAGACGTTTAAACGCGCCATAGGCGTTACTGGCATATTCC
>JACQHT010000129.1 GCA_016198835.1 Planctomycetota bacterium
ATGGCCATTGAAAAGCAATGTCCCCTATCCAAAAATAGAATATCCGGAAGAAAAGCCCATTGTAAAAAGGGGTACAGAAGTTGTAGACGTTGTTGGACCGGTGTGCGAGAGTAGCGATGTCTTTGCCAAAAATCGTGTATTACCGAAGGTAAAAGAAGGTGACTTACTTGCCATATTCAGCGCAGGGGCTTATGGCTTCTCCATGAGTTCAAATTATAACTCACGCCCACGCGCTTGCGAAATCATGGTAAATGACAAGGGTTTTTCAACCATCAGGAAACGGGAAACATACGAAGACCTTATAAGTCTTGAGTTATGAGTCGTGAGTCAGGAGTCTCTTACTTTGTCTCCAAAAGAACCTTTAAACCAGACAAATACGCCAGAAGCGGCTGCAGCAAAATCTCCTCAAGATACAAGGGTAAAGGGAAGGCTTGTATCCTTCCTTGTTGGACAGACGAAAGCGCACCATGCAACGGCAGAACTTGTTGAGAGCAAGACACTCAAAAGCTCCCCGAACTATCCTGAGGTTATGCCAAAACAGAGAATCATCAAGATGGAGAAAAAATTTATAGACTCCAAAGAGGTAAATTTCCTTGTAAAATTATTTTTGCCCAACAATATCATTATCGAGTCCTCCCTTGAACACGACGACATCCTTTCAGATTCGGTCTTCGATTTAAAAAAGAATCTCATTGCAGAATGTAGAAACATCCTCAAAGAATATCACGGAAAACCTGTATTTGATGAGGAATACACCGTGTACTGTATTTCAGAATATATAACCGACCCAGAGGAAATCGTATCCAGGCACAAGGACAAAATAGTTGGTCTTCTTAAAACGGAAAAGACGCCGCTTGATGAGGAAGAAATTGACTCGACGCTGAAATTTAATTTAAAATACTCAAAGGATGACCTTACAGTCGTGGAATGGGACGGGGCATTTTGCTTTGACCCGAGGAGCGATTTTGATAGTAATATCGAACTCTTTGAGATAGCGAATCTTCAGTTACTGAAGCTCAGAATGCTTTACAATGAACTTGAGGATAGGCTCCAAAAAGCAGCCCACATGCTTGAAAAGACGGCGAAAAGAAGCATGCTATTCAGGTCAAAAGAGATTAAGAATGCCCTCCGAGAAGTAGTCAGGATGCGAACGGAATCCATACTTGAATCCGAAGCAATAGAACGGAACATAAGATTAATAGGCGATTGGTACTCTGCAAGGTTGTACGAACTCACATCCAAAAAATTCCACCTCGATACATGGAAAAGTAACATTGCAAGAACCCTCGACACACTCGAAGACCTTTACAGCATGTTCTCCGATAAGTTTACAATATCATTCTCTGTTACCCTCGAGTTTATTATAATAATCGGCTGGTTTTTACTGCTCATCGGATATTTCTCATTATTCCTCATCGAAATATGGTATAAGTGACGCACGAACGAGGTACGAGCGACGGGTTACAAGCGACGAGCAACGGTAATATGCCCAAATACTATCCAATAAA
Source organism: Planctomycetota bacterium (assembly GCA_016198835.1). GTDB lineage: Bacteria > Planctomycetota > Brocadiia > Brocadiales > Subterrananammoxibiaceae > Subterrananammoxibius > Subterrananammoxibius californiae. The sequence continues at coordinate 1,509 of JACQHT010000129.1, forward strand.
TCTAAATATCCAGGGTAAGAAGTGCGTAATTATTGGCGGAGGGGAGGTTGCATATCGCAAGGCATGCAGCCTCAAGGACGCCGGCGCAAAGGTAACCGTTGTTTGCCTTAAATCATGCCCTGAACTATCAAAAAGAACGGATATTACGCTTATAAAAAAGCGCTACAGTGAAAAAGACCTTGACGATACATTCCTCGTAATTGCCGCAACGGATGATGCGGAGGTCAACCGAAACGTCTTTCAGGATGCGTCAAAAAAGAAAATCCTTGTCAACGTGGTGGACTGCCCTGAATTATGCTCATTTATTGTCCCGTCATCGGTAATACGTGGAGACCTTTGCATAAGCATCTCCACAGGTGGTGCAAGCCCGGCGCTTGCCAAAAGAATAAGAGAGGATTTGGAAAAAACATACGGGCAGGAATATGAGCAATACCTTGAACTTCTCTCAAAGATGCGCAATGCTGTCATGTCTAAGGTTAAAGACCCCGAAAAGCGCAGAAAAATCCTCCAGCGCCTCGCCGAGTCTGATGTAATCGAACTCATTAAACAACACGGCACAGAAAAAGCAGAGGCAGAAATGCGAAAAAAGATTGGAGACATTTCATTGCATGGAATGACTAGCGGTAGTGTGGTAACTGATAAAGACATTGAGGAAGCTAAAGATATATGGAAAAAGGAATGGTAAACCTATCATTTATTAAACTTTTGTCGACCTTGGAAGAAAATGTTAATTATCAGATTATCCCTTTTGATACACGATTATTAAAAATAGCCCAAACTTTAAAGAGATTTGAGGTACACGATAGGCTAATACTTGCCACTGCCACATTAACAAATAGCCCCATTGTTACCAAAGATAAGGATATGACAGGCAAAGGTATTTTAGCTATATGGTAAAGACGCACGGCACAAAAAGAACAGAATTAGAAATGCAGAACATGATTTTCTCTGCAGAATGTACTTCTGGTTGAAACAGGATTTGATTATAGAAAAGGTTGCCTATGAAGCCTATTCGCTTTAGCGGGCATGCCATGCAACAGCTTAAGCCAAGGGGTTGCACCAAAGAAGAAGTTATACATGCTATCCAGACACAGCCTTGGCAGCCTGCAGAGTTGGGAAGGCTGGAATGTTCTGAAGACATCACTTATAATAGTGAGTGGAATCGCAAATTTTATAAAATCAAACGGGTAAGACCTATTTTTGCAGAAGAAACAGGCGAGATAGTAGTTGTTACAATATATACCTATTACTTTTAATTAAGGAGTTACTATGAAGATTACTTATGACCCAGAAGTGGATGCTTTATACATCCGTTTTAAGGAAACTACGGTCACTACTGAGCATTTAGCGGAGGGGATTGCCGCTGACTATGACGCCGATGGAAGATTAGCCGGCATTGAGATTCTTGACGCCGTCAAGCGCTTAGGTGACCCGGATGTGTTCAAGACAGTTGTGTTAGAGGATGTGGCTTTACGGAGAAAATAATTCGTCCGTTCCTTCCCTTAGATCGCTGTCATTGCGAGCGAAGCGAAGCAATCTCCGTATTTTGTAACGAGATTACCACGCACCCTTCGGGTGCTCGCAATGACAGCTTAATTAACGGCTTACGGTATCAATGTCTATTTTTGGGCCCAAATTTGTGTAGTTGGGCGTTATTGCCTTTTTAAGTGGGGGGAACAGGTCATTTTTTATGTTGCTAACACACATTGTCCTTTTTCTCTTGACAGAAAAGACCGATAGTGTTATCATGATGTCAAATATGTAATCAGTGGAGCAATCAATGGTACGAACGCAAATTCAATTGACAGAAGAACAAGTAAATTCCTTGAAGAGATTGGCTAATAAGCTCCATGTATCACTTGCCGAGTTGGTGCGTGAGGGTGTGGATAGGATACTGCAAACCTCTGGAGAGCCCTCTGTTGAGGAAAGTAAACGTCGAGCAATCGAAGCGGCAGGGAAATTCAGGTCTGGCATTCGAGACTTGTCAGCCAAGCACGATGCGCACCTTGTAAAGGCGTTTAGCTCATGAGCGTGTTCGTAGATACCTCAGCGTTACTGGCTGTTCTGGACGCAGATGACAGAAATCATAAAAGTGCAA
>JACQHT010000123.1 GCA_016198835.1 Planctomycetota bacterium
AACTACAAGATTGAAACTTTTCTTGTAACACAGCCCCCTGAGAGGTTGCGTCACATGCCTCGTCTCAATGCCACCAGTAGCCACCTCTGGAAGCATAGGGGTATAAAGAAAAAAGTTCCAGTTGTTAATTAACGTTACACAGACTTCAGTATCTGCCGCAAGTCTTTTCTGCAGTTGTAATAATGCGTTTGTCCCCCCAAATCCTCCGCCTAATATTACTATGCTCTTCTTACTGGAGGTCATTCAAGAACCCTTCTTTTACAATCGTAAGTTTAGAGGCTTGGTCTTGGAAAAAGACCCGCCCGTTTGACAATTTCAGGAATCGCCTCCTCCCACTCAATTGGCATTACGTTGGTCACCAGCAATTCTGATAACATCCTCAATCTGGTTTACACTACCACGCCTTCAATAAATACATCTACGGGAACAGCAATAGTTTTGTCCCATTTCTGCTTTGTCTGAATTCTATTTTCAATCTTTTTGGCTACTTCCGCAGTAAGATATTTTTCACCACACTGCTGACAAACTCCAGCAGGAACATTCTGAAAAACATATAGCTTTCCCTTATAACGATAGTCTAATTCAACTTTTTCTCCCTTAACTTCTCCACCACAAAAAGAACAATCGCCATATTTATGCATTACTTTCACCTCCTTTGCCCCTCGTTCTTTCATCAATCCATTTCGGTCGTTTTGGTAAATATACTGTTATTATTCTAATCCACTTCAGGGATGTATAACCGCATACAATGTGAATATGCCTATTTTGTGAGTAACCAAGAATAAGACAACTTGAGCCTCTTGGGTCATCAGGATAATCTTCCAAAATCTCACCGTTAGTTATAGCAGTTTCTATATCAGTAATTGTTATATCCTCTGCATATCTTTCTTTTTCAGCATGGTAACTGATTTCATATTCCCCTAACCTAATCTTCTCCTTAATTTCTCTAATATCCACTTCGATGCTCGTGATGCGTCAATCAACGTACAACTTTAAGGGCTCGGTCTCGGTAAAAGACCCGCCCGTTTGGCAATTTCAGGAATCGCCTCCTCCCACTCAATTGCCATTATATGCACACCTGAGACCCCTTCTATCTTTCTCACTTTTTCTATCACATCGAGGCAAATATTTAATCCCTCTGTCTTAGCAGACCCCTTCTTAGCCTTTTCCATACGTTTAATAATTTCATCTGGAATGTCCATCCCCGGCACATGGGTCTTCATGTACTTTGCCATAAGGAGCGATTTTATTGGGGCAACCCCGGCAAGGATGAAGACCTTCTTGTGAAGACCCAACGCACGCACCCTTTCCATCCAAGCTGAAAACTTATCTACATTAAATATTATTTGCGTCTGGATAAAGTCAGCCCCAGCCCTTATCTTCTTTGCCAGACGAAATGCTCTATAGGTAAAAGGGTCAGCAAATGGATTCTCAGCCGCACCGATAAAAAACCTCGGCTCAACCTCAATCTCTTCTCCGGACTGAAACTTTTTTTCATCCCGCATACCTTTTACAATCTGTAACAATTGTAGCGAATCTATGTCGAAAACACCCTTTGCCCCAGGGTGGTCCCCAAATTTCTGATGGTCGCCTGTCAAACATAGAAGATTCTTTATGCCTAAAGCCGCTGCGCCAAGCAAATCGCTCTGGATTGCTATACGATTTCTATCACGGCAGGTCATCTGGATAATAGGCTCTAATCCCAAGCCCACAAGAATTGCGCCTCCCGTAATACTTGAGAGCCTTACAACAGCAGTCTGGCAGTCCGTAATATTAAAGGCATCGGCATAACCCTTTAACAAAGTTGCCTTCTTTTCGATAACCGTCCTATCAGCGCCTCTTGGTGGACCGAGTTCTGCAGTAACAACAAAATAACCCGCCTTGAGCAATTTTTCCAGATTGCTTCCGCTCTTTAAACCACTAATGGCTAATTCACTTTCCAAGCTGCCTAAGGTGGAATACTTCTCGTCACTTTTTACAATCATTTCTCGTCAATACCTTTTCAGCAATTTTATGTTTATCTTTTTCTTCTTCAACAAGGTGTTCCAGCACTAACCTGCGAGGGCCACATCCCCCCTGCCCTACAGACCAATCCTTTGGAGGAGTTATTGCTTCCATGGTATCAAGCATTCCCTGTGCTTCAAGTTGTTCGTAAATGAGCTGCCATACACATGGAGTATCCGGCGAGACCTCACAGAGACCATTCTGAGAGCCGCCGCAGGGCCCATTTAGCAAGCCCTTTGCGCAACGTGTTACAGGACAAAACCCGCCCGTCTCTGCCAGTATACAGTTACCGCACCCCACGCATCTTTCCCAAAAGATTCCAGGCTCTGTAGGAGCGCCCATAAACTTTGTATTGAGTCCAGGGAGAATCCTGGTATGGGGAAATCTTTCGGCAAGCATTTGGACACCAATCCCGCATCCAAGAGAGACAATTGCATCATACTTTTGTACAAGTCCTTCGAGGGAATCTATAAATTCATGCTCGCACTGCCTGAGGATAGTTTCCTCCCCTACTTCCAGGTGCTTCTTTTCCAGTTTCGCTGCCAGCCTGAGCTGAGCAGCTACCTCGGATACCTGCTTCTGCCCACCGGCATGGCACACCGTTACACAAGTACCGCAGCCAATAACACAAATCTTACGGTAATTCTTTACCAGCCTCATTATTTCTTTAAATGGTTTTATATCCGCTACTATCATATTCAAAACCTTTCATCTACCTTAGGCAGATTCTTCGTGAGTTATCATTTCACCCAGTTCTTTAAAAGAAAACCTTTCAAAGGCAAGATGACCGTTATAATCAAGAACTCTCATGTCTTCAGTCTTCCCAAGGTCACTCGAAATTACCTCGAACCTCATCCCATACTTTTCCCTTGTACTTTCTACAGGGATTTCAAATGCAATATACTTGTTTATTCCTTTGTGTTTTAGTTTGTCTATAAATCGCTCATCTTTTAACGAGGGATAAGAAGTAAGTATCAGCAATGGACTGCTTCCTGTAAAAATCAAAGCGGCTTTCATTTATTTATTCTCCTTTAGAGAACACAATTCTTCTGCTTCCTTTGTTACCTGATCAGCCCATTGAATAAACTCATCAGTATTGATGGGCGTGGTGCTTATCAGCTTTAGTCTTTTCCCTTCAATCCCAACCGCTTCAAGGAGGCCCCTTGCATACTTCACCCTCTTTTCTGCCCAGCAAATGGTGTTATTGAATCGGCACTCATCCTGCGGACATACAGTTACAAAGATGCCTTTTGCACCCTTTTCAAATGCCTTTAAGAATATAAGAGGGTTCGCCTTGGCAAGGCACTGGAATCTTACTCTCTTTACATTTTTAGCAAATTCTCCAAAGGCTTCATCGGCTGGAAATGTGTTATATTGGCAATAGAAGTTGAGTAACAATGGTTCTTCAGCCCCTTCGCTTCGCTCAGAGTGAGCCTTCAAGGCAGATTCAAGTTCTGCCTCCCCCCAATCCTCATAGGTAGACTTAAAACTTATCGCAGCGGCAGGACATTCTATCACGCATATCCCGCAAGACTGGCAATCACAGCCTATATATGCAATGCTATCACCAACGGCAATCTTAGGCACATCGTATGGACATACCCTTACGCACGTCAGACAGCCAGCACAAATATCCTGATTCACCACAGCCCCTGCACCACAATTCATACATCGCTGTGCCTCCTTTACGGCAAGTGCTGGAGAAAACCCAAGCTCAACCTCCTCGTATGTGCCTAACCTTACTTCATCGGCTAACGTTGGCATCCTCTGTCTGCCCTGTTTTTTAATTATTTGAAGCCTTGTTGATGAGAGTTCCTGAAGAGGGAGAATCTCCTCTTCTTTTTTACGTTTAATGCCCCTTAAATAATCATGAATAGCAAGGGCAGCCTTCTTGCCTTGTCCTATCGCTTCGGTAAGGGTGCCTCTCCCAAGAACAACATCGCCGGAGGCAAAAACGCCCGTCATGTTTGTGCATAATGTTGCAAGGTCAGCGGCAATAGTTCCTCCCCTTGTCACCTGAATGGAAGACAGGGCGTCTTTCCCCTGAATGCCTTCTTGTTCCTGCAAGAAGGATAGGTCAGATGCCTGACCTATGGCAAGGATTATAGTATCTGCTTCTATAACGGATTCGGAGCCCTCGACAAAGGTAGGGTTAAACCTTCCATTATTATCAAACACAGATTTACACACAACTGTTTCAAGGGCTGTTACCTTCCCATCTTTTCCAAGGAAACGTTTGGGACCCAAAGAGGTGTGAATTATCGCACCCTCGTGGATAGCTTCCTCAATCTCATAATCAGTAGTGGGCATCTCCTTGCGGGATTCAAGGCATGCGATGTGAACACGCTTACAACCCATCCTGAGAGCAGTTCTTGCACAATCCATTGCAACAGCGCCACCGCCAATAATAAGTGTCCGCTTTCCTAATTTGACGCCTTCCCCTCGGCTTCCAGCATAAAGAAATGGTATTGCAGTAAGAATACCGTTAAGCTGGGCGCCCTCAATATTTAGCATCTTGCTCTTCTGTAATCCTACGGCAATTAACACGGCTTTGTAGCCCTGGTTTAGAAGGTCGCCAAGACGTATATTTTCACCAATACGGGTATTAAACCTTATCTCCACACCAAGGTTCATTATAGCGTTTATATCCATATCCAGCGCATGTCTGCTGAGACGAAAGGACGGTACACCGAACCTTAACATCCCACCAGCCTCTGACTGTGCCTCAAAGACTGTACACTTATATCCGAGAAACGCCAAATCATTTGCGGCTGCAAGTCCAGATGGACCAGCGCCGATGATTGCAATCCTTTCAGAATATGAAGAAGTAATCTCTGGTTTAGATATGCTGAAGCTGCCGTCGGCAAGGAAGCGCTTAAGGGAAGCAATTGCAATGGGCTCGTCAACCTTGGCACGCCTGCACTTGGTCTCGCATGGATGATTGCATATACGCCCGCATGTAGAAGGGAATGGATTCTTAGACAGGACTACCCGAAGCGCTTCTTCAAACCTGCCCCTCGCAATAAGCTGTATATAGTCACGTGCATCCTGCTTGATAGGGCAGGCAACAACGCACGGCGCTTCCTCATTTATAACATTTTCCACAACAACTGCATTTCCACTCTTATACTTTACTTCTGCCATATTAATTCCACCCAAAAATTAGTTAGTTCACAGTTGATAGCTCATAGCCAACAGCTATGAGCTATCAACTATGAGCTAAATGGCTATTCACCCATAACCTTAATTATCATCCTTTTGTTTCGTTGACCGTCAAATTCTGCATAAAAGATTTGCTCCCACGGACCGAGGTCAAGGCGACCTCTTGTTACAGGAACAATAACCTGATGGCCAATGAGCAAGTTTTTCAGGTGTGCATCGCCGTTATGTTCACCCGTCCTATGATGTTTGTATTCAGGTCCCTCTGGGGCTAAATCCTGAAGCCATTTTTCAATATCTTCATAAAGCCCAGGCTCATCGGCATTAACGAAAACCCCCGCAGTAATGTGCATCGCAGAAACAAGTATCATACCATCCTTTATCCCGCTCTTTGCGAGTGCCCTATCAACATCTTTTGTTATATTTATAAACTCCCTGTGCTTTTTCGTATTAAAGGTGATATATTCTGTAAGATATTTCATAGCTAACTTTAATGTAATGTTAAAGGCAATTTTTGTCAAGGAGAAAAAGGTAAAGTGTGTAAAGTATATACACATGGGTAACAGTCTTTATAAGATGATGCGCCCGCAGTAGGTAAGTGGCTTGCGAAATTTCCTAAAAGTTTATCTGTGTCTAAGTTTTATTATTAATCTGGAACAAAACGATACTGAAGATGGGTCTCACTAAATATATGAAGAAGAATTTTACCGATTACAAAAGACATACAACATTATAATTCATTAAATTTTAAAGACTTACAAAAAAATTTCTTAAATCTACTTGACAAATTGTAATTGTATGATATAATTATTGTGTAATACAAATGTTGCTAATAAGAACTATTGTGAGATATCTATATGGAATATGTGGATGCTATTTCAACGTTTAATGACTTGATGCAGGAAATTATAAGAGGATTTCACGTCCTCGAAAAAAATGCAAGTATAAGTTGCGGTATTACACCTTCGCAATGGGCAACCTTACTTGCCTTTAACAATACGAATGCACTTAAGATGAGCGAGTTGAGCGAGAGGCTGTCCCTTGCCACAAGTACAATGACACGTATGATTGATACACTTGTTAAGGAAGGGTTTATTGAGCGCAAACCAGATTTTGCTGACAGGAGATTAGTAATGGTACGCTTGACTAAGGAAGGCAAGCGCTTGAAGCAGAGGCTTTACAAACTTCAAAGTGGGTACTTTAATACATTATTCGGACATATAGATGCGGATATAAGAGAACAAGTTGTTGCGTCATTAAATAATCTTCTTCTTGCGTTTCGTAAAATTAAGGTAGACAACGATGTTTACCATCGTTGATTTCAACGAACATAAAGTTCGTTGTCTACCTCAATCTCAGGAAGGGGGTGGTTAAGTACGATATGCGGTAAGTAGCAATGTTATGTTATAAAGTTTTAAATAAGCAATTTGTCCACCTTATGCAAGTTACGGAAGGAGGTCAATTATGGGTAAGGAATTAATAAAATGGCCACAGATGCCTTCATTTACATCGTTGAGGGATGAGATGAATCAGCTTTTTGACGATTTCTTCAGGAAAAGACCTTTCTTTGAGACTGCCTGGAGTCCTGAATTAGATGTGTCAGAAACAAACGATAACGTAATTGTTAAGGCGGAGGTCCCAGGGCTTGACCCGAAGGATATTGATATCTCGATTTCCGGTGATACTTTGACCCTTAAGGGGGAAAAGAAGGAAGAGAAGCACGAAAACGACAGGTACTATCATCGTATAGAAAGGCGATACGGAAGCTTTATGCGCTCCGTGACTTTGCCTGAATCAGTAGATTCAGAAAAGGTAAAGGCTGAGTGCAAGAATGGTATCCTTGAGATAACCCTGCCAAAAGTGGAAAAGGCAAAACCAAAGAAGATTACCGTAAAGGTCGAATAATGCGACCCTGTCCGCCTCAGCACGTCATGGCGACATGCCATGGGCGGATTGTTTGTCGAAAAGAAAAATGCCTTCCTTCATCCGCTTCAACCTGGTGAAGGAAGGCATTTGTTTTTAAACTTGACATTAACCCGAAACTAAAATACCATATCCTTATTATGCTTGAAAAATTTCCTGAAAACAACAAAGCAGTAATAGGCGATATTATAAAAGCAATTGAGAAATGCACTCGCATACTTATTTCAGCCCATGTGCGCCTCGATGGGGACGCTGTAGGTTCAGAAATCGCCATGTATCATGCTTTAAAAAATCTTGGCAAAGAGCCCAGCATCGTTAATGATTCTTCTATTCCACGTGTGTATACCTTTTTGCCAGAAACAGCCTTATTTGGCACCTCAGCAGAGTCACTTAATGGTAATTACGAACTGGTCATCGCACTTGATAGCCCGGACTTGAAGCGACTTGGCAAAATTTGCAACGTACTTTCAACCTGCCTCAGGCAGGTGCCAGTAATAAATATTGACCATCATGTATCCAACTCAAACTTCGGCAACATTAATCTAATTTGCCCCGACTCCAGCTCCACAGGCGAGATAATTCTTCATCTTCTTAAAGAAACATCACAAAAAATTACCCCCGAGATTGCAACGGCGCTTTACGTTGCCATTATTACGGATACCGGACGGTTCACCCATTCTAACACCACCACCGAAAGTCTTAGAGCTGCTGCATATCTTATTGATTGCGGAGCTAACCCAGCGGAAATTGCAAAACACCTTTATAAGACGAACACATACGGTCAATTGCTGCTACATGCCTTTGCAACAAAGACCATTAGGTTGGATGCCGGGGGAAGGATTGCTATTATTTATCTTACACGTGAGATGATGGAGACAACACATACGCCTGCAATAGACACACAGGAGTTTTCGGAAATCCCTGCTTCTATAGAGGGAGTAATGGTGGGAATACTATTAAGGGAGACGAAGGAACCAAATATGGTCAAGGTTAGCTTACGCAGCAGGGATAGTGTTGATGTCAACAAGATTGCACAAAAATTCGACGGCGGTGGACATGAACATGCCGCAGGGTGCGAAATCACTGGCAGTATAGCGTCTGTCGAAAAGATGGTTGTGGAAGAAGTAAAAAATTTAATCCTAACCAGTGGAAAATAATTACCTTCAAGAACCTGTCCTGAATTCATTTCAGGATATTAAAGCCGAACTACAATCCTTGATTGATATAATTCGCACAAGGATAGAGCTTGAAAATGGTGTCGGTATAGACGTTATTGACTCCATGCAAAGGAAAAGCAGCCATCAACCTGCTACAGGCGGAGGGATTGTAGAGGCACATCCTGCTTCTTTGAAAGAAGTGGGACGAGCAAACTATATGGTTAGAGAAAGTTCGTCGTCGTATACACCACGCTCTACCACTCTGGAAGAAGTGGGACAGTCAAAGGCACAGAGGTTGCTTGCACTAAAGAAGGCGGTTCTCGTATGCAGAAAATGCGGACTATGCAAGGGTAGAAAGAACGTAGTCTTTGGCTCAGGTAATCCCGAAGCGGATTTAATGTTCGTAGGCGAAGCCCCTGGCTATGAAGAAGACGTGCAAGGAGAACCATTCGTGGGAAGGGCGGGACAGCTTTTAACAAAAATCATCGAGTCAATTGGGCTCAAGCGAGAGCAGGTTTATATTGCCAATGTCCTTAAGTGCCGCCCTCCTGAAAACAGAAGCCCGAGGGGCGAAGAAATAGTATTATGCTTTCCGCATCTGGCAAAACAAATTGAAATCATACAGCCAAAGATAATTTGTGCCCTCGGAACCTTTGCCGCACAAACATTGCTCAATACAAAAGAGCCAATCGGGATGCTTCGCGGTAAACTTTACGACTATAAAGGCATTAAACTCCTGGCTACCTATCATCCTGCTTACCTCTTAAGGAACCCAAATGACAAGGCTAAAACCTGGGATGATATGAAGAAAATACGGGACATTCTTTTGAAAACCGAAAAGGAACACAAAAATGAGTGAAATTCAGAAAGTCTTTAAAGAGGTAGGTAAAGAAAAGGTCTATAAGAAGGGCGGTATACTGTTTAAAGAAGGTGGTCTTAGCAAGCACATGTATTTTATTTTATCGGGAGGAGTCAGAATCTTCAAAAAGGCTGGAAAGAAAGAAGTAGTGTTTGCTGAATTTCGTAAGGGAGATTTCTTCGGTGAAATGGCGCTCCTTACAGATGAGCATTGCAGGGCAAATGCCCAGGTCACAAGGCAAAGCAAGATATCTTCAATAGACAAGAAAACGGCTGAGGCATTATTAAACACAAATCCAGCATTCACCCTTGAAATTGCAACTGAGGTCATTAAAAGGCTGCAAAGGGCTGATAAGTTCCTCATTCAGGCATTCGATATGGCTATGACCATAGATGAAAAGATTGTGCATTCAACAAAACTTTAATCTCCCTTTTCCCGTCTTCTCGTTCCCACGCTGAGCGTGGGAACGAGATTCAGGGGGATAGAGGGGGATTATGAGCGAGAGTGGCGGAACTGGCAGACGCGCTGGACTTAGGATCCAGT
>JACQHT010000130.1 GCA_016198835.1 Planctomycetota bacterium
TCAATACCGGGAGATATGACGATGCTTCGGCAGAGGTTAAGAAAATCGAAGAGATAGATGCAAAGCTTTCTATCATTAAATACATTACGGGCTGTATAAACTTGCAAAAAGGCGAATTGTCAAAGGCTATATCTAACTTGCGGGATGCTGCACTAAAGATACCTAAGGCGCCAGACCTTCACTACAATTTAGCCCTTGCTTTGAAAGGAAGCAATAGAATTGAAGAGGCGAAGACAGAGTTAAATACAGTAATAGAGTTAGCGCCCCAGTTTGTCCCTGCACGGGTAACGCTTGCAGAACTTCTAACAGAGAATGGTTGGTATGATGAATCTATCAGACATTGCGAAACAGCCCTTAAGTACGAACCTGAGAGTATAGAGGCAATGCAGTTGCTCGGCATGGCTTATACGGAGCAAAAAAGGTATTATGATGCCGAGCAGCAATTCAATAAAATCCTTGAAATAGAACCAACCATTGGCATTAAAAATATGGCTTATCTCAGTCTGGCAAAAGGGGAGTTGAGTAAATGTATAAAGCAATGTGGCGAGGCAATTGAAATTGACCCAAAGGACGCCAGACTACATTATATACTTGCCGAAGCCTACAATCGTAAAGGCAATGTTAAGGATGCCTTAAAGGAGCTTGAGGAGGCGCTAAGAATTAATCCGTCATACTCAGCGGCTCAGCTTACCCTTGCACAAATACAATCTGCGCTTGATAATGAGGATGATGCAATAAAAGTATTTACTGATGTAATTTCTACTAAGCCAGATAGCCTGACTCCGCGCATACAACTTGCAAATCTGTATAGAAAAAGAAACGAAGATGATAAAGCTATCAAGGAGCTTCAAAAGGCGCTGGAGATTGACCCGAACTATTACCCTGCCTATATGCTTGCCGATATTTACTTTATGCAGGGAAGGATTAGCGAATCTATAGATTTATATCGAAAGGCATGTAATCTTTCCAACAAAAATCTTACATCACTTATTAATCTTGCCATTGCCTACCAGAAAAAGGGTGATTATAATGCTGCCTTTGATGCCTGCAAGCAGGCTAATAGTCTTTCCGCCTCAGGCGGACAAAACACTGTTTTGTGTTACACAGTCTTGACTAATTTGCACATCTCACAGGGTACCTATACAGAGGCAATAACGAATATTAATGACGCACATGAGTTGGCAGATGACCAGAAGGCATTGTTACTCAGGTATATAGATGCTTGTAAGTCTAATGAAGACAGTGGTAAAGAGGCAGCTATGAGCCTTAATCATGCAATTCTTTGTGGTAATAGCGGCATGTATGACATGGCAATTGCGAAATGTAAAGAAATAGCCTCAAACCTTAGTCCGTCTCAAGAAATCATGGCACGCTGGATTATGGCAAATCTTTATCTTTCGTCTGGTCAATTAGCTGATGCGGCCGAGACGTATAATGAAATAATAAAAACAGAACCCGAATCGGCTTCTCTTTACACGGAACTTGGGGATGTTTATCTTTTGTTGAAAAAGGCACATGATGCAAAAGAAGCGTATCAAAAGGCTGTAAACATTAATGATAAGGCAACGGGAGCGCTCCTTGCATTATCAAATCTTTACAAGCAAGAAGGTTTGTATACTGATGCGATTAAGATGTCAGAACAGGTGCTATCTTATGACACATCCACCTCAGGCGGATTAACCGCCAGTGGTGTATTAGCTGAATGCTATCTTTCTACGGGAAGATATGAAGATGCAGAAGGTTATCTCAAAGAGATGCTTAAATTAAACCCATCGTCTTATCAAGCGCATCTTGCCCTGGCAAGGGTTAAGTTTGCAATGGGACAATTTGATGAATGCATTGAGGAATGTAAGATATGTTTGCAAGGGCATCCTGAAGATGTGCAACTGCATAAATTGTTAGGACATGCTTATGCCAGAAGCGGCGATATAAGGGCGGCATTGGCTGAGTTTAATAAGATTATAGAAATAGATGACAATTTTGCTCCTGCCTATATAGAATTGGGCAATCTCAACCTTTTTGCAAGGAAACCCAATGTTGCATCAGAATTATATAAGAAGGCATTAAGCATAAATCCTGAGGCAATTACCGCCCACCACGGTCTTGGGAATGCATACGCTCAGATGGGTCTTTATAATCAGGCAATTGAAACTTTTAACACTATTTTAAAAGACCATCCAAAGGATGTAAACTCATACATTTCTCTATCAGAAACCTATTTAATGGCAGATGATCCGCCTCAGGCGGATAAAGCATTGGAAACCGTTAAAAAGGCGCTTGATATTGCGCCAAAAAATGCATTAGCCTATAGCCTTCTTGCCAGGATATACAAAAAAGAAGGGTCTATGGATAAAACAATTGAGGCGCTTGAACGGGTATTGGAATACGAACCCAAATCTTTAATTGGATATGAAGCAGGCGTCATTTATATTGACCAGGGGAAATTTGACGATGCAATAGCTGTATATAAAAAGGCTGTCGAAAACCATCCAGAACAAGCGACGATGCACTTCCACCTGGCGGTTGCCCATCAATCGAAGGGCGACTACATGCAGGCAATCGCCTCCTGCAAGAAGGCTATTGGGCTTGAGCCTAACAACGTATCCCTTTTGTTGGGCATGGTAAATATACTTATGGCTAAAGGTGCCTATGCCCCGGCAAAGGCAAGGATAAATTTTTTGAAGAATATCCCACAGGATACAAAGGATAGTTACCTTAAATTTATTGATTTCTGCAGGCAAAACCAGTCTGCTGGTATAGCATTATCGAATCATTTGAACAGGGGGCTAATTTACAGTATTGATGGATGGCATGAACGTGCAATAAGTTCGTACGAAGAAGCACAAAAAATTGGTCCTGAAGGCCCTTTTGTACTGTACACTATTGCAGGCGTACAGCTTGCATCGGGCCGTGAAAAAGAGGCTGCGGATAGTTATGCACGTGCGCTTGAGAAAAATCCCAAATGCTTTTTTGCGCATCTCATGCTCGCTCAAATATTGCAGAACACAAAGAAATATGACGAGGCAATGGAGCATTACCAGCAGGCAATCCTGGCTAATCCAGAATCCTACGAGGCACACCTTAATCTTGGTATGTTGCTTGAAATGAAAGGTGTGATAGAAAAAAGTGTAGAGGAATATAATACCGCTATTTCTTTGTCTCCCTCAAATCCCACGCCTTATAATAATCTCGCTTGGATTTACGCTACCCACACCGACTTGCCCGAGTCAGTTCAAAAATTGGACGAAGCGCTTAAACTGGCAAGGAAAGCTCAAGACCTATCGCCTGATTATGCACCTATCAGAGATACATTAGGCTGGATTTATCATCTAAAAGGTATGGATGATGAGGCTGTATCTGAGTTAGAAAAGGCAGTTAGCCTTGCCCCAAATAATCCCACTATCCGTTATCATCTGGCAGCCGCCTATCAGAAAAAAGGTTTTAAAAGAAGGGCTTTAGTACAATTAGAAAAAGCTATTCAGATTAACGAGCACTTTCCTGAAGCAGACCTTGCACGAAAGGCTATTAATGTAATTAAAAGTGGTAAAAGCCTCTAAGTAAAAGATAAGTTATCTCGCTTAAAAAAGACTTGCATAGGCTATCCCTTTGTGGTAAAATTTTTTTGCTTTAAAATGACAAGTAAGAGTTACGAATTAATCTGTCCCGCCCACCTAAGGGGGGTGGGCTTTGCGTAGGGAGGAGGTTTCCGAGCA
>JACQHT010000127.1 GCA_016198835.1 Planctomycetota bacterium
AGGCGCCATCGAGGTCAACAACGTGTAAGTATTTTGCGCCCTGATTCCTCCACTGTTTTGCAACCAGAATTGGGTCATCAGAATAAACGATTTCCTTATTACGCTTGCCCTGAGTCAATCTTACACATTTACCACCCCGCAGGTCAATAGCTGGGATTATAAGCATCGGAGCAAACTCTTAGCTGTTATTTGAGTATTCTTTTTCATCTTCTTCTTTTTGTAATTCTTCTAACTTAGTAAATTTCCTACCAGCCTTTTTTTCAGCTTTTGCCAATCTGCCTCTTTTATTCACAAAGTCTACTAAAGGATTCGTTAAAAGCAAGTCCACAGAACTTGCTTTTAACTCTTTAAGTTTGAGATAACCAACAAAATCCATGCCCTCTTTAACCCTTTTTTCGGGTAAAGTCTCTATATCTGCAATTAATTTCTTTTTTGAACTTGTTTCTGGCATTTTTTGCCCCTTAAACCAATTAGGCTTTGCTACCTATTTAAGCCAACACGAGACGATGCCCTTTAGGTTCTGGTATGGGGTCACCAAATTCTTTGGCTGTATCAATCCATAGTTGGATCGCTTCTTTTATGCTTGATAATGCCGCTTCTTGTGTGTCGCCATGGGCCATGCAACCTGGTAGTTCAGGCACTTCTGCGATAAAAACTTGGTCTTCATTACTCCAGTAAAGGATGATTTCATACTTTAGCATTACTTTTAACCTCCAAGATTATATTTTAAGATAATTGTTCGTACCTGACGTACCTGATACACTTTAGCTTTGTTGCTATCACGTTGCAAGTTAATCTTTTCCTCAATACCCTGCTTTCTGAAAATATGATGGCTACCGCGAGTCCGCTCCTCAAAACCTAAGCGGTGTAGCAGTTGGCATAAATCATCAAAAGGTATGTTTGCATCTGAGGCACCTCGTAATATTTGTAATAAAAGTTTATCATACTTTCCCATTTGTCAAAAAGGTAACTCTGCAAAGTTTTTGAGTATTGTTAGCCCATGTCTCTGACTTTTTTCAGGATGGAACTGCGTGGCAAAGATGTTTTCCCTCCAGACCATGGATGTAAACCTTGTACCGTAATCCGTTTCAGTGGCAATGTCATTCTCTTCTTCGGGACAAACATAATAGGAATGGACAAAATACATGTACGTGTTGGAGGGAACACCCTTAAGGATGGGAATATCTTTTTTTAAAAATATTTGATTCCAACCCATGTGCGGTATCTTTAGTAGGGGCACGTTGCAACGTGCCCCTACTTGTTCAAACCGAATTACCTTACCGGGTATAAGATTCAAGCCATCGTGTTCGCCATTTTCCATACTCTTTGTAAAGAGCAATTGAAGACCGAGGCATATCCCTAAAAAAGGCTTCCCATCATTAATACCCTTGAGTATTGGCTCAACAAGTCCCCTTTGCTCTAAGCCATCCTTCGCATCCTTGAATGCTCCAACACCGGGAAGGACTAACTTTTCAGCATTGTTTAAATCATCTGGATTGTCTGTGACCTTTGCCTTAAACCCAAGTTTCTCAAATGCCTTCTGGACGCTCCGGAGGTTGCCCATTCCGTAATCAATAATCGCTATCACAGCTTCCCTTTTCAGAGCCTAAGCACGGACAAACAAGTTTGTCCATGCCACCCGTTTAGCCAGCGTCCCTCGAGAGTATTACGATTTCGACCCTTCGATTCTTTTGTTGCCCTGCTTTAGTTTTGTTACTGGCTATAGGGCGGTATTCTCCAAAGCCGGAGATATAAATTTTCGTCGGGTCAATGTTGCACTCGTTTACAAAGAAATGAGCTACTGCGGCGGCACGGACTGCAGATAGCTCCCAGTTAGAACTATATTTTTTCTTTAATTTTTTAATGGGCACATTATCTGTATGACCTTCAACCCTGACAATAGCAGTTGGGAAATCGGTTTTTATTGTACTTGCAATCTTCTTTAGAGGGGATTTTGCCTCCGCCTTGAGTGTTGTTTGCCCGGCGCCAAAAAGGGTATTAGAGGGTAATAATAGCCTAATCTGCCGACCGGCAAGCTGGACGGTTACCCCCGTAGCAGCAAGCTTGCTTTCGAGTGTGGCTTTTGCGGTTTCTGGTTCAAATCCAAGCGTTCCAACACCACCGAGTTTGTCAAGGTTATTCTTTAATTCGGCATTTTCCTGTTCGAGTTCATTGACCCTTATGCTTTTTTGGTCAAGTTCTTCCTGTAACATAAGGAGTTGTGATTTTCTTTGTCTTCCAGCGCAACCAAGGAATGTAGCTACAATTATTAACATTAAGAACGCAACCCTGAAAGAAGAATACGGTCTTGTAAACATTTCCCCCCTCCTATGTCGTAGTTCTGCTAATTAATGAAACTAAAATTTGATTATACAAATCAATATATGAATTGATAGAGCTTATAAAAAAATCCTGCAAATATATGCAGATTAAAGATGCAAGAGACAGAAATGGGGCATAAGGAATGATATTAGCCTTCTTTAGAATTAACATGGGTATGCCCATAAGAAGGCCAAAGAATGGAGCAATAAAGAATGCAACAATACCTAACTTCCAACCAATGATACCTCCTACCATGCCCATCAATTTAACGTCTCCGAATCCCATCGCCTCCCGCTTGAGGATTGCCTTTGCCACAATTCCAGTAAGGAAGATTAAACCACCCGCTACAACAATTCCCAGAAATGATGCCGCAAGTGCATCTATTCGAGGATTTTCCGTAATGGTGAAACATCTGAGCTTTCCTTGAAAATGATGAAGTTCTGGAAATGTAAAGCTCAATATAGGCGCCAAAGCTAACCCTGTATAAGTTACCTCGTTTGGAATGATGCGTAACTTTAAGTCCACAAAGGTGCATATAATAAGCGCACACCCAAGCCCGGCATAAATCAGGCAAATGTAAAAAGGTTCGTGTCGTAGTATTATGAAATAGTAAAATAATGACCCAAATAAAAAGCCAGTTAAAGCCTCTACAACGGGATAAATGGGCGAAATGCGACCCTTACAAAAACGACACCGCCCACGTAAAATCAAATAGCTTATTAAAGGAATATTGTCATACCATTTTATAGACCTTCCACAATATGGACATGTAGAGCCTGGAAAGAATAATGATTTATCTTCAGGAATTCTATAAATGCATACGTTCAAGAAACTCCCTATCACCAATCCAAACACTAAAGAGCATAGTATAAAGCACATCAATAATAGCGCCCTCTCAATTACGAATGCGGAGTGCAGAGTGCGGAAGGCAAAAAGGAAAACATTTTAATTCCGCATGTTTCGCTTCGCTCAATCTTCGACCCCGAATTCCGTACTCCACATTCGATAATCAGGCGGTTTTTCTGTATTTTTGTGCTAACAAGGGTACCTCGCCTTTTACAACAGCAGGGGTAACCGTATAAACAACAGAGGTATCCTTATCAGAAGAAGGTAGATGATACATTGCATCTAACATAAAATCCTCAAAGATGGAACGCAATGCCCTCGCCCCGGTGCGGCGTTCCAAAGCCTTTTTACTAATCTCTAAAAGGGCATCATGTGTAAACTCCAGGTTTGCATTTTCCATCTGAAAGAATTTCTGATACTGCTTCACAACGGCATTCTTGGGTTCTTTCATAATCCTTATAAGGTCGTCCTGGTTAAGCGGCATAAGGGGGGCAATTACATGCAATCTACCAACAAACTCAAGAATCATGCCAAATTCTATTAAATCTTCAACCTCTACTTTGGAAAGAAGTTGCCCAAGAGACTCATTAGTTGAACCTCCTGTTCTTACATCAAACCCAATTGATTTTTTCCCGACTCTCCTGCGAATAATATCCTCAATCCCTGTAAAAGTTCCACCACAAATAAAAAGAATATCCGTAGTATCAACCTGGATATACTGTTGCTCCGGGTGTTTTCTACCACCCTGGGGAGGCACATTGGCTATAGTCCGTTCAAGCATCTTTAGTAATGCCTGCTGGACGCCCTCCCCCGAAACATCCCTGGTTATAGAGGGATTAGGACCCTTTCTGGCTATCTTATCTATCTCATCAATATATACAATCCCTTGCTGTGCTCGAGCAACATTAAAATCGGCGTTACGAAGCAAGTTAAGTAAAATATTTTCAACATCTTCGCCAACATAACCTGCCTCCGTAAGCGTAGTAGCATCTGCAATTGCAAAGGGCACATCAAGAATTTTTGCAAGTACACGAGCAAGAAGCGTCTTGCCACACCCTGTAGGACCAATTAGCAGGATATTGGTCTTCTCTATCTCTACATCCTTTGATGGCCCAGAAATCAGCCTCTTATAATGGTTATAGACGGCAACGGAAAGTATTTTCTTGGCAACATCCTGTCCAACCACATATTCATCTAACTTTTCCTTAATCTGTGCCGGGGTGGCAATCTTGCTTATTAATTTTGTAGGGGTATTTAATCGGTCCTTCTGAAGTAGTAGGTGACAGGCTTCCACACATTCGCCGCAGATGAATGCGCTATAATCTCCTTGAATAAGGCGACTTACAAAATTACCGCTCCTGCCGCAGAATGAGCATATCTTGCTATCGTCTTTTTTCTCAATATTCTTTTTAGCCATGAATTGTAATAGAAATTTTACCACTCCAACGGAATGCGTCCAAGTTAGTGTCTATAATATCAAACGGTTTGATAAAAAGTCAAACTATTTTTATATTAAAAGAATAAATGTTTTTTGCCGATAATTAAACTTAGAAGTGCTAAATCATGAA
>JACQHT010000124.1 GCA_016198835.1 Planctomycetota bacterium
CTCCCTATTACACTTTACCAGATTCAAACGAAGTTCAGGGATGAGGCGCGTCCAAGGTTTGGTGTACTGCGCAGCAGGGAGTTTTTAATGAAGGATGCTTATAGCTTTGATGTGGACGTGGAGGGGCTTAACAAAAGTTATCAAGCCATGTACGATGCCTACTGCAGGATTTTTAATCGCTGCGGGTTAAACTACATCCCTGTTGAGGCCGAATCGGGCGCTATGGGTGGCGATGTATCACATGAATTTATGGTTCCAAGCCCTGTCGGTGAAGATGTCCTTGTCCAATGCACCGGATGCGGTTATAGCGCCAATATTCAGAGGGCTGTTCCTGCCCCCATACCTGCTGATGTAGGGGCAGGTTTTAAACCTGCCCCTACGGAGGTTGCAACACCCGATATGAAGACCATTGCAGAGGTTAGTAAGTTCCTGAAAATAGAACCGCAGAGGATGGTCAAGACCTTAATATATACAGCAAGTGATAAACCTGTTGCAGTCCTGATACGTGGCGACCATGAAGTCAATGAAACAAAGCTTGCAAGGGTTTTGGGGCAAAATCACGTTACATTGGCTGATGAGAGCGTCATTACCTCCGTAACGGATGCCCCAATGGGATTTGCTGGACCGGTGGGACTCAAGACAAGAATTATTGCCGACCAAGCTGTCTCGGTACTAAACAATTTTGTAACCGGGGGTAACAAAAAAGATACACACCTCTTGAATGTAAACCCCGGGCGGGACTTCAAGATTGACCAGATAGCTGATTTGCGTTATGCGGTTAAAGGAGACAGATGTCCAAAATGCAATGTAGAGCTCGTTATTTCTCAGGGCATTGAAATAGGTCATGTTTTCAAGTTAGGCACAAAATACAGCGATGCCCTTAAGGCAAAATTTCTCACCACCTCAGGCGAGGAAAGGTCAATTATTATGGGCTGTTACGGAATTGGGATAAACCGCATTATAGCCGCTCTGATTGAGACAACGCACGATTCAAATGGGATAATCTGGTCAAAGGCTATCGCTCCATATCATGCGCTTGTGATTCCCGTTAATACCAATGATAAGAATATGATGCAAGCGGCAGAAAAGGTGTACGATAATCTTATAAAGGCTGATGTTGAAGCACTTTTTGACGACAGGGATTTAAGGCCAGGGGTAAAATTTAAGGACGCAGACCTTATAGGCATTCCCCTGAAGCTCATCATCGGCAAGCGATTCCAGGAAACAGGCGAGGTTGAAATCAAACTTCGCAAAAGTGGAGAAATATATTTTGCTACTATTGATAAGGTAGCCTCTGAGGTTAAAAGACTTCTTGAGACACGCATTGTTTGACAAGTCATGGTTAGTATGGTATACTTGTTTTTTTAAAGGTACGAAAAAGGTCCTCCTGAAAACTTTTGTGAACGAAACCACGTAAAGCTTACAAATTTGTCAACATACCAAATGAAATGGCATTTTCTTACATTAGAATATAACCATTAAATATGACAGGACTTCCGTAAATAGCCCTGGTGGCTTTGGTTGTTTATTAATCTGTGGCATAAACTTTGCGCAGTACAACACTACTAAATAATTATAGAGCATGGCGCCAATATGCGATTCCAGCCAATTCCAGCTTATTTTACTATGGGGGATTTTTGCAGAAGGAGGTGATTTAATATTGTAATGAAGCAGAACATCTCGTCAGGAGTGCCATTGCGAGGGTGTGAAGAAGAAGGTAGACAACGAACTTTATGTTCGTTGAACCCAAGTCAACGAGGTGAAACCTCGTTGTCTACCAATACGATTGCTTTGTCCGCCTGAGGCGGACTCGCAATGACAAGAAGAGTGTATTTTAGAAACGGAACAAAATAAGTAAAGGAGCGTGTAAGATGAAAAGAGGCGGATTTTTATTAGGCTGTGTGATTTTAGTCTGCGGTTTAATATGGTCAAACCTTGCGCTCGCTAAACCTCCAGCAGGAGCCGCGTGCCCACCAAGCAAGGATTGTAAAGAATTAGTTGTGCTTGCAAAGGGAGCCATTCTTGGAACGCCCAATTGCCTCGAGTGCTACAGGAAATGCACTGAAAAGGGTTGTGATGACATAATAATCCGTATCAAAAGTAATGGAGACCTCTTCCCAAAAGAGACCTCTTGCGATGAAGCTTTAAGTTGTATTCCACCCGATAGTTTGATAGAGACGGATTTAACATATCACATTAGACGGATAGGTCCGTGCGGAACTCCAGTAGGCACCCATGAAGGGAAATTCAAGATAACGAGTCCAACAGCAGGGGGCGTTGTCGCTACTGGTAAAATGAAGGGCACCAATGGACTCGAAACCCACGTTACAAGCCAGGAATGTTGCGCATGGCCACATGATGAAGGCTGTATGGAGAGCAAAAATGTAAAGTGTCCAGATAGTACCTGCAAACTCATGGCCACTTATGCAAGTACCCTTCCACAGATGCCGAACGACCCGAATGAAGAAGAACTGTGCGACCCTGCAAAATGGATAGGCCACACCTTGTTTATAGATGGGATTTTGCTGTGTGAATGTGAAGAAGATTAGCAGGGCGGATATGATGTTCTACCGTAGGGGCAGGTTTTAAACCTGCCCCTACAAACCAAGCAAATAATCCGCATTGCTCCCCCTCTTTTGTAAAGGGTGATGGGAAACTATTTCACACCTTTATTAAAGGAGGAAATAAGAAGATTAGTGGAGAAACTTTTTCTCTTCAAGGAAGCCCTTTGTGGCAGCCTTTACTGATGCCAGACCACTCTCGTTTAGCTTTCTGAGCATCTCAACTATCTCCTTGACTTTAAGGTCATATAGAGGTTCTGGTTCCTTTACAAACTTTGACCCTGCCCCTTCATCTAATTTGATTCCGTATTTTTCTTCCATTAGAACCCTTGCTATATTAACCAGGGGTGTCTTGTAGATAATTGAGAAAGTCCTTAAGATTATAGATGATGGTTCGCCAGTCTTACCAGCTTCGTAACGGGAAATATTACTGCTGGGAATCCTGCA
>JACQHT010000126.1 GCA_016198835.1 Planctomycetota bacterium
ACCAGTACATCAACAACGACTACTAAAGCACCTACTACTACGTCAAGCACAACGACTACAACCACGGTAACTACCACAACAACGTTGCCTCCAAATATATGTGCAGACCCGGTGAGTTTCTATTTTGAGGCAACATTGCCTGGACCTAATCCAGAGGGTCAGATGTTAGAGGTGTATGAATGTAAAGGCAGTAACCTAAGCTGGAGCGCTCAGCGCAGTAATACGTGGCTACAACTCAGCCAGATGGCGGACGACCCCAACTTGCTGGATGTTTCCGTTGACGTATCTGGAATCTCAAGCGCAGGGACTTATAATGGCTCAATAACAATCCTTGCATACGGGGCTGCAAATTCGCCCTTGCGGATTCCTGTCACACTTAAGGCAATAAAGGCGCCATTACCGGTGGAGAATCTTGAGGCACGCAGGTGGGATGATATAATCATCCTAAAATGGGATGCAAACGAAGCCTACGATCTTTCTGGATATAAGGTGTATTACGACTTCGATAGTTCACAACCTCCTTATGATGGCACAGGCGCCGCTGAAGGAAATTCTGGGGAGATATTTATTGACGGAGCAGAAACAGCCCAGTTAACCGGTTTGCCAGAGGGGGTTATGTACGTAGCGGTGACTGCATTTGACTACGAGGGCAATGAAAGCGGCTATTCAGAGGCTATTATCCCCAATTCTGTGAGTATTAATGACGGCGATGATATTGCGTTGTCGAGGTCTGTAACGCTTTATCTTACCTACGGCGATGGTATCACCCATGTAAGCATTTCTAATGATGGCGAACGATGGTCGTCATGGCGTACAGCAAACCCCGTAATAAGGGATTGGTCTCTTACCAAAGGCGCCGGCGAAAAGAGCGTTTATGTGAAGTTCAAGGGTAATGGCAAGATATATGAGCCGGCAAAGGATACAATTTTGAAAGAGAGAAAAAGAGCATTATACAGGTAACATTAATCCCTCTTTGTCCCCTTTATAAAGGGGGGGCAAAGGGGGATTTCTTTCCACAGCACCTCTTGTATTTCCTGCCACTTCCACAGGGGCAGGGGGCATTTCTGTCAAATCTTTCCTTTGTCTTCGATGATGCGGGTTCTTCCTTAAAAAAGAAAGTCTTATAGCACAAAATCGCCCATATAAAGAAAGGGAAAAATTGCCAGCCTACCCCTTCATAAAAATTTTTCCCCCAGTAGTATATGCTTTGCATGATACCGATATGGATTTCATCAATGTGGCTGTCCAGAACCTGAACAGAGTAAAACTTTACGACGAATATAGTAAGCAATACGTGGACAAAAAAAAGCATGCCAATTGCTAATAACAGAAGCTTTAGCCGCTTGGATATATTTAATCGTGGACTGGCGAGAACAAGCGCAATCAGTAAAACCATATTCATGTGAATCTGTTTTCCCTCCAATTTTAAGGAGATGCCTTTTGGTTCGGGTTTACTGTACGAGACAATGATGTCAGAATTCTCAGATTTCAACGATGTTACCTTATTGTGGTATTGTGATGCTGAAAGTTCGGAAAAGAAAATGGCCTCATTTGATACTGCGCTGAGGGCTTTTGTGTAAAGTGTAGAGACGGGTACCCATGCAAGGTAACTCAGCGCAAAAAAGAGTAATACCCTGCCGAAGAAAAGAAGTGAGTTACTGGCGACGGACCTGGACGAACCTTTCCACCCAAAAAAGCCAGAGAACCACCCCAAAAGCGATAATAATCGATTCTGCCACATAAATATGATATGTCTCAAAGGATGCAGGGAAGTAACGAAGAACATAAAATAGACATACTACACGGACAAGATTGATGGCTTCGATAATAGGTATTCCGATGGCTACGCCAATCACCTTTTCTTTTATTTTGCAGGGGTAAGCGATTACAGCCGCAAGATATATGATGCAAACAATCATCCCGTTACATGCGCTTACGATACCGACGCTTAAATCCTTTGTCTCAAGTGACGTGCCGACTGCCCTTGCATCCAATCCAAAGAGCCTTAGTATGAAGCTAACGCTGTGAGCAATTGCCACATTAAGGTATCTTGAATATGTACCTTCATCTGTAAACTCTGAACCAAGAAAATAAAAAACCAGGAAGGTCAAAGATACAAAGACGATGCCAAAACGAATTATTTGCCAGTTTTTCCCTTTGAAGAAGCCTTTTTGATTTCTGTTTATGTGTTTCATGCCGTATCCATTTCAGTACGAAGGATTACCCTCTTCCAATCATTTCCGCCAAAATACGAGGCGGACTCGCCTATCCTTTTGGCAAGCTTAAACACGGGCCAGCCCTGAACACGTACATTATCTCCAGAGACTGTAAAAGGTTCTCCGCTATCACTAACCTTTTGAAAGCATTTCATTTCAAGGGGGTGAATATGTTCGCCGAGGTGAAGATTGTTAATTGAGGACTTTCTAACGGTGGCTTTTCCATTGTCAAAAATGGTTATTATGCACTCTGAGAATCGAAGCATTCTGTAGGCAATAGCTTCATGGCTGGCGGTAGAATAAATCTTTTTCAATTCGAGCAGGTCAAAGTTGTGTGTCTTTGCATCCATTTCAAACCATTGTGCAGGCATAAGCAGTGAAGAAGCCATTGCGTTACATGCCTTTTCAAGGTCTTCTCCGGTTAACTTGTCCACCCCGGCGAATCCGCCTGTGGCGTGACTTGCAAGACGGTGCTCGGCAATTTCGTGGGCTATGGTGAAGTGTTTTCTTTCCGATTTACTCGGGCTATTTACGATAATCCCGTCTTTGCCCCACCGCCTTCTCTTGTATCCCCTGGTCTTAAGCTCTTCGTCAATGCCAATCTCGTAATTGAGTTTCTCTGCCACGAGGAATGCGTCAACGGGTGGATATTCTATGAAGCATATTTCAAGAATTTTTGAAACCTCTTCTTCTATAATATCAATATAGTTATGTGGTAAATGAAGGTTTGCCAATTGAGTTATTTAATAATTAATGCTTTTCTTTCTTTACGTGGTTATAAAGCGTATTTATCAAGCCTATAAGCAAATCACGCTGGGGACTGCTCAATATCATTTTGCACTTGTCTAATATTTCATTCTCTTTGATATGTTTATTGACCCAGTACTCTGGGTCAAGGGGTTCACCTCCGTATCCACGTATCGAGGCGAGTTCCTCGATGTCTAATTGTGATAATAATGCAAGCTTTTCTGGATGAGTATTAAGATAATCTTGAAAGCTGTTGGGTAAGATAGACGTATCAATTTTTGCAGGATAGGGGCGAGTTTCTTCTGCCAGACGGTCTGTTCTTGTGGGTGGATAACCTTTCGCGTCATCAATTAGATATTCAACAGTGACTCCAAACGCCCTTGCTACCGCTAATGCGTGTTCGCCAGAGGGTTTCCGATTAAACTGCTCGTAAGACTGGTAAGTGGTTACTGGAATCTTTGCCCGTCTTGCAGTTTCTGACCGACACCAACCCTTTTCTGCTCGTAGATGCATCAACTTTTCTTTTATATTTGTGCCCATATCAAATATTTCAATGCTCTTTTTTTTGCTGTTTTTCTTGGGGGAAAATCAGTGCTTCCTGCATATAAGAAATAACGATTGACCCAGAGGAGGGGGAAAAATTCCCTCGACAAACTTTAAAAAAGGTACCAGTTTTTCATACGTTCTTAGCTGTCCAATTGGAATAATAGCCTTCTTTAATATCGCACTATTTAAATACCAACCAAATATGCCTACTATATTGATATAGCGTTGCTCCAATACCTCGAACCCGTGCTGAAGGACCTTTGTACGAATCTCCTTTTTAGAATATCTTCGGTAGTGTCCAAGGTGCGCATCTAAAGTACCGTAAAGGCATTTTATTGCGGGTACTTTTAGCACGAGAATCCCTCCTACTGGCAGCAGGTAATTTAAGTTTCTCAACGCCATGTTATCATTTTCTATGTGCTCAAGTACATCAAGGCACACAATGGTGTCAAACATAACATTACTAAAATTTTGCAACCTGATAATGTCGCTAAGGTCCCATTTAACTACGCCAATGAAATTAGGAGTATCTTTATATGCCTGTTCAACTGTGTGAAGGTA
>JACQHT010000128.1 GCA_016198835.1 Planctomycetota bacterium
AACTATTAGAGGAACGTGAAAATGGACATTGCACCACTAAAGTCACCAAACGAATTAAGTGACACCTCCGCCTTAAGCGGATTGGCTGGCGGGGCGAATGTCGGAGACCCGCCCCAGGGGCCTTCTTTTAAGGATGTGTTGAGCAATTTCATTAGCGAGGTTAATACCCTCCAGCATAAGGCTGGAGAATCAATTGATAATCTTGCCACTGGCAAGATTGAAGACCTCCATGAAGTAATGATTGCCATGTCAAAGGCGGAGGTAAGCTTTAAATTTATGATTGAGACCCGCAACAAACTCCTTGAAACCTACAAGGAAGTTATGCGTATGCAAATGTAATCAAAACGGTGCAGTTTGAACAAACTTGTCTGTCCGTGTCATCGTATACGCTCTTTTCCTTACCTGCACACCTTATGCGGTTCAAAGTACCCTGTCCGGTTTATTTTTTAAACATCGTCCTATAAAAATCCAAAACTTCAACTTCCTCTGTTCACTAATCTGACGTAGGGGTAGTGGCACGGCGCACCGTGCCACTACGTGTATTTGGCATAACTTGTTCACTCTTATATGCTAAGGTCACCTTGTCCATTCATCTGCCTCAGGTGGATAATATCGGTATAGAAATTGCTAAATTCTATAGTTAATGAAGCTTGACTTAATGCAGGTTCAATTTTGCTCTTGATTAAATCAGGGGTTGAACCAGAGGTTTCGCGATTGAATCACCAAGGAGGAGCGTCATGAACAGTAATTTTAAGCAGGTTTTCGACCAGCTTAGCTCGGTCTGGAAACGCATGGATTTCCCTCAAAAAGTTTTCTTGCTGTTAATGGCTTGTGGGTTCTTAGGGGGCATTCTATTTTGGGCCAATTGGGCGCGCAAACCGTCATATGGACTCTTGTATGGCCACCTAAGCTCAAAAGAAGCAGGCGAAATTGTCTCAAAACTAAAAGACCTGAAAATCCCCTACGAGCTAAAAGATGGTGGAACCTCAGTGCTTGTCTCCTCTGAAAAGATTTATGAAGCAAGGCTCGCCCTTGCCAACGAAGGGTTACCGAGAGGGGATATAGGATTTGAGCTATTTGATAAGGTTAATTTTGGTATGTCAGATTTTGTTCAGCGTGTTAACTATCGTCGCGCCCTGCAGGGTGAGTTGGCAAAAACTATCTCCCATATAGACGATGTCGAATGGGCTCAGGTGCAAATAGTAATGCCAGAACAATCTATCTTTACCGAAGGTGAAAAACCTGCCACTGCATCGGTTATCTTAAAACTTCGGGCAAGTACTGGAGGTTCGTTAAAGCCAATCCAAATAGCGGGAATAACACACCTTGTTTGCTCCAGCATAGAGGGATTAAAACCAGATAACGTTACAATCACCGATAATCATGGTAATTTATTATCGAAGAAAACTGGCTCTTCCCTTGACAGCGTTGCTAACGACCAATTGGACCTTAAAAGGCGGATTGAAGATTATTATGCATCCAAAGCCGAATCTATGCTTGAGAAGATTATGGGTATAGGTAAGGCGGTAGTAAAGGTAAGCGCCGATTTAGACTTTCGTCATATTGATGAGAAGCAGGTTGAGTACGACCCTGAAAAGAGGGTACCAAAGATTCAAACGGTGACGTCCAGGCTTTCAGGAAGTAATTCCCCTGTTCCCGGTGGACCTGCCGGTATGCAGGCTAACCTTGTGCAATCGGGGATTACTCAGCCGGGTGGAGGAACGTCCGAGGAAGAAGAAACAGCTCAGACCCAATTTGAGTTAAGTAAAACTGAACGCGTAGTAGCAGAACATTCGGCAAGTCTGAAAAAACTCACTGTGGCGGTACTGGTTGATGGAACATATCAGACAGAAAAAGGTGAAGATGGCAGTACCAAGAGAACCTATGTGCCGCGTTCTCAGGAAGACCTGAATCAAATGGCAGCCATTGTAAAACAGGCAATCGGGCTAAATGAGGCTGCCCCTCGCAATGATACATTTGAGATAAAAAACGTCCAGTTTTACGAACCATCTTTTGAGGAAGAAGAAGCTACGGTTGTAAAGGAACAGC
This sequence comes from Planctomycetota bacterium, assembly GCA_016198835.1. Classification (GTDB taxonomy): domain Bacteria; phylum Planctomycetota; class Brocadiia; order Brocadiales; family Subterrananammoxibiaceae; genus Subterrananammoxibius; species Subterrananammoxibius californiae. The sequence continues at coordinate 2,050 of JACQHT010000128.1, forward strand.
AAAAGGACTTCATAATAAAGATTGCCAAAAACGGCTCGCTTGGGATTGCCGCATTAGGTTTTCTCATGTTTGCCATGATGGCTTTAAGACGAATCAAGCATCGGGCTAAGAATGTTGTACAAAACATGGCTGTTCCTGTAACGGCAGAAGGGACAAGACAACTTATTGGAGACGGGGGACAAAGAGGTCAGGTTGTTGATGATATCCGTAAGGACCCCGCCCTTGCAGCAAATGTACTAAAGAAGTGGCTTGTAACAGGAGGTGGTAAGACATCATGAAGGCTTTATCCGGTAAACAGAAGGTGGCAATCCTATTGTCAACCCTCGATACCGACGTTGCTGCACAAATAATTAAGAATTTTGACGAGGTTGAAATTGCACATATTAGTGCAGAGATTGGAAGGCTTGAAAGCATTGATGAAGGTACGATAAGAGAGGTTCTTGACGAATTTTCAGAGGAAGCGAACTCAAGCCCAGCTTTCCGCACGGATTTTTCTGATTCGTTCAAAAAGCTTCTGGAAAGGACTCTCGGCTTGAAGAAAGCCGAAGAAATCCTCAAGGGCACTATTGAGGGCGATTCTATCCTTATGCCGTTTCAAACACTTAAAGAGTTGAATACCGATACGCTTTTCAACATACTTTCAACTGAGCATCCACAGACAATAACGCTGACCCTTTCTTACCTTGAGCCAGCTCAGGCATCAGAGGTGCTTACTAAGTTTCCTGTTGAATTGCAAGCCGATGTGCTTATGAGAATTGCCTCAATGGACCTCCCCTCAACAAAGTTGCTAATGCAGGTAAATGAAATTATAGAGTCGAAGGTTAAACATACCGAAGTTGATACTCAAAAGATTACAAGGGAACAAAGATTAAAGACAGTAGCTGAAATAATGGGCATGACAGACGTGAATACGGAAAAAGCCATTATTGACATCATAGCCCAGAAGGAACCAGAGACGGCAGAGGAGATTAGAAAACTCTCCTTTGTCTTTGAGGATATTGTCCTTGTACATGACCAGGCGCTAAGGAAGGTACTAAGCGAGCTTGATAACAGAGTAGTGGCAATGGCACTTAAGACCGCCAGTGAGGGTATCGTAAAGAAGGTCTTCAGTAATATGTCTCAAAGGGTGGGACAATCTGTCAGGGAAGAGTGGGAATTGTTGGGCCCAAGACCTTTATCCGAGGTAGAGGAGGCTCAACAACAGGTAGTGGATGCGATAAAGAACCTCGAGGCTAAGGGTGAAAAGGTAATAAAGAGGAAAGGCAGCAAGGCGGAACAACTCGTATGAGAAGGGTTTATTCATCACCAATTATAGATGGGATATACGTGCTCAACTATACCAATGCTCCCGTACGAAGGAAAGGAGACGGTCCAAACGCGGCTTCGATAGGCGACAATAAAAGCATTGAAGATGCCAGAAAGGAAATCGAGGCATCTAAACAAGAAATGTATCGCAAAGGAATAAGTGATGGTTGTAAGCAGGTAGAAGATAAGCTCTCCACGGTTTTTCGAGCATTTCAGGATGCTGCAAGGCAACTGCAATGTGAAAGACACAATATCTGGCAAAAGAGTGAAACAGAGATTATTAAACTTGTCCTTGCGATTGCTCAGAAGGTGGTCGGTTGTGAGATTGCTAATAATAATTATTTAATAGAAAAAGTGGTTGCAGAGGCTATTTTACAGGCAGAGAGACAAAAGATTGTCTCTATTCGTTTGAACCCTGCTGACGTGACAGGATTGAAGGAAGCAAAAATAATGGCTAATTCAGATAGTACGTTTGAAATCGTTGCGGATCAGAAAATTAGCCCCGGCGGATGCATAGTGGAAACTGACTTTGGATGCATTGACGCACGTCTTGAAACACGCATGAATGAAATAATCAATCAGATGCTTAGCCATTCGGAGGGTGGCACGGACAAACTTGTTCGCCAAGGCGAATCTGCCTCAGGCATGATTTGTCCGTGAGGAGGGTGAGTAGCACGGACAAGCGAGCTTGTCCATGCCACCCTAATCGTTGAGGGAAAAAAGTTGATTAGCTTTGAGCAATATCATAATAAACTTTCTCGGCTTGAACCCTTTAGGCTTACAGGAAAGATAGTAAGCGTTGCAGGACTGGTAATAGAATCAAAGGGTCCTTCAGCATCGGTTGGGGAATTCTGCCAGATATGTCTCGCAGGTGAAAACGTTCCTGTACCTGCTGAGGTCGTTGGATTTAAAGATGATAAAATTCTACTGATGCCAATCGGGGAGATGGAAAATATTGGCCCCGGAAGTGAGGTTGTGGCTACTGGGTCCCCTCTAAGGGTTAAGGTTGGGCATGGTCTTAAAGGTAGGGTGCTGGGTGGCCTGGGAGAACCTATTGACGGTAAAGGGCCTCTTCAGGCAAATGAAGAACGTTCGGTTTACAATAGTCCACCAAACCCTTTAAAAAGAAACAGAATTTCAGAGATTATCCGAACGGGTGTAAGGGCTGTTGATGGATTACTAACCTGCGGAAAGGGCCAGAGGCTGGGTATCTTTTCTGGAAGCGGGGTCGGGAAAAGCACTTTTCTGGGTAAGATTGCCAGATGTTCCGATGCCGATGTCAACGTTATTGCCCTGATTGGTGAACGTGGGAGAGAGGT
>JACQHT010000017.1 GCA_016198835.1 Planctomycetota bacterium
GCACGTTGTCCGCCTCAGGCGCAAAGGGTGGCACGGATAAACCCTTCACTCCGTTCGAGGGCAGGCTTGCTTATCCGTGTAAAGAATGTTGGAAGGCACGGACAAATAAATTTGTCCATGCCACCCTACCTGAATGTTTTAATTCAGAAAGGAAAGTATGGTTTCTGGAATGTTGTTTAGAGGAACCACTTTATCAATGGCGCCGAGCTTTATTGCCTCTTTCGGCATGCCAAACACAACGCAACTTTCTTCATCCTGTGCAATTGTCTTTGCCCCGGCATTCTTCATTTTCAAAAGCCCTGTGGCGCCATCAGCGCCCATTCCGGTCATGATAACCCCTATTGCGTTTGAGCCAGCATAATGGGCTACTGAGTTAAAAAGCATCTCAACCGATGGGCGATGGTGATTTATCGGGGGTTTCTGGTTTGTTTCTACAATGTATCTTGCTCCGTCTCTTGCAAGCGTGAGATGATAATTTCCTGGAGCAATCAAAGCTACACCAGGTATTACACTATCACCATTCTTTGCTTCTTTAACCTCAACTGAACACATACTATTTAATCTCTCAGCAAAGGCTTTAGTGAATACCTCTGGCATGTGTTGAACAATAACAATGGGTGGAGCGTTGGGTGGCATCTCAACGAGTACGTCCCTCAGCGCTTCCGTTCCGCCGGTTGACGCCCCGATTGCGACTATCTTATGAGTGGTCTTAATCATGGCGCCATTTTGGAGTCTTGAGTCGTAGGGGCGAATGGCATTCGCCCATGTACGTGGTGGGCAAACTCCGTTTGCCCCTACCTCTGACTCCTCTGTAGGTCTATTACGAACCCTTGCTTTTGCAGCGCCTTTAATCTTAGAAGCTAATTCAATTATTATGTCTTCTAATGAGCTTGAATAGGAGTACTGTGGTTTCGCAACAAAATCTATTGCGCCAAGCTCGAGGGCTTTAAACGTGGTTTCACATCCTGCCTGCGTTAAAGAACTGACCATTATTACAGGCATGGGGTAATACGTCATTAATTTCTTAAGGAAGGTTAAGCCGTCCATCCTCGGCATTTCAACGTCGAGCGTTAGGACATCTGGTTCAAGCCGTAATATTTTATCACGCGCTATAAACGGGTCTGCTGCAACCCCGACGACTTCTATTCCAGGGTCCTTACTTAGTCCGGTAGAAAGTATTTTCCTGGCAACGGCTGAATCATCAATTACTAATACCTTAACCTTGCCGTTAGTAGTCTCTATTGTGTTAGCAGAAGGCATCAATTTTCCCCTTTATTTTTTTGACTGCGTCGCCATGTGTCTCGAAGATATATTTAGAGATTTTCTCCCTGAATCTTGCATGCAGATTTACAAATTCTATACCACAATTAAACTTTGAACTTTCCATTGTTGGCGAAATAAATCTTACAACTGCCTGCCCTTTAACTAAATCCCCATTTGGAAGAGGTATTCTCACATCCTTAATCAGCGTACCGGGCGACAAATTTAAACTTCGGGTGTCAAGCAAGGTACCAAAGCCCTCGACACTTAAATCTGATATAGTACATTCAATAACCTGTCCAAACTCAAGTTCCATGGTACAGGGTATTTGTTCCTCTTCCGGAAGGTACATGCGGAAATACTTCCGTTGATGCTGCGTCTTCCCTTGCAGTTCTCCTTCTTTTGCATCACGAATCCTATTTAATACGTTAATCCTGTTTAACAGGTCGTTAATAACCTTTTGACGCAACGATTCATTACCGCTGCCGAAAAAATCCTTATATTCAGAAAGTAGCCGCAAAAGCCTCTTTTCAAGGGCAATATTTATCTCCTTACCTTCGACGAGTTTCTCTATATACTCCTCTGCCTTTTCAAGCAGACTGTTAAACCACTCATGACTGCTCTTCGTCGTTATAATTAAATCAATATCAGGAAATTTATATTCGATGACCTTTAACAGTTCGTACCTATCATTACTAACAGTTTCAATATCGGACAGTATTGCATCAAAACAACCTTCCCCAAGCATGCTCAAGGCTTCCTGAACGTTATTTGCAATCCTGACCTGATACCCTCTTTCCTCCAGGATGCTATCAAAAAATTGTTCATAAGCTTTTACGCCTTTAGCAACAAGCATACCAGCGCTATTCTTTATAATAAGTAATTGCTTGAGAACCTTTGCCGTTGCTTTCCATTGCTCCGGTTGCAACAAGGTTTTTGCTTCGATAGAACGAGCGACAATTACATATTCTACACCAGCCTTTCCATACACCTCTTTTTGCCTGATTATCTCCATAGAAATCCTTTTCCCCTGAATACCGTAGCCAGGCGCTGAACCTTTTGAAGGCGGATTGTAAGACAGTGTAAATGTCACCCCTGACGGTAACGGTCTTTGCGAAACAAATAACGCACCTCCCTCGGAGATATTCTTAATAGTAACTGGAAATTCAATACCGTTAGCCGCGGCAACGTCAGAAACGATAGAACACTTCCCGTCTATACTAACATCGAACCTTCTATACACCCGCCTGCCGTCAGGGAGTGAGCCATGTTTCCCTGTGGCTGAACTCATCGTATCTACTTTTTTGTCGCCGTTAGTTTCAGCCGGAATGCTCGATGTCGCAGGCAAACAGAGAAGAACTTCATCAAAATCCTTTTTATTTTTACTCATATCATCACATGCAAGAAGTCAAATTAAGCCCTACGAATCTAAAACGTTGTTTTTCCGATAAACCGTAGGTTGAATATACTCAAAGCTATTAGGAATGCCTGTAAGACTTTCAGAATGACCAATAAAGAGATACCCGCCAGGCGCTAAGTATTTATGAAATTTATAGACAAGCTCCCTTTGTGTTGCCTTATCAAAGTAAATCATTACATTGCGACAGAATATAAAATCAAATTGTCCTGTAAAGGGAAATTGCTTGTCCATAAGGTTTAATCTTCCAAAGAGAACCATCTTCCTTAAATACTCCTTTACACTGTAGTACGCTGTATCCACCTCCTTGGTGCAAATGAAATGGGTTTTAACAATTCCTTGTGGAAGAGTCTCTAATTTTTCCTTTTCATAGATTCCCTGCTTTGCCTTCTCGATGACCCTGGTTGATATATCAGTAGCAAGAATCTTCACATCCCATCTTGAAAAAATATCTAAATGTTTACAAACAGTTATGGCTATACTAAAAGGCTCTTCCCCTGTTGAGCAACCAGCGCTCCAGCCTCTAAGCTTATAAAAACCTCCTCTAATTTTTTCTTCAATCAAATCTGGTAAAAATTCTTTGTCCAAGAAGTCAAAATGCGCTTTTTCTCTAAAGAATTCTGTCTTATTTGTTGAAATGCAATCTATGAGACATACAAGCTCATTTCCGGTCTTATCTATAGCCGTTACATATTCATAATATTCTTCGAAGGTGCGAAAACCATACTTCTTGAGGCGTTTTGTGAGCCTTGATTTCACAAGTTCATTCTTTTCCTTGCTTAACTTTATACCACACTCTGAGTAAACAAGTTTACTTATAAGCTCAAATTCCTTATCAGTTAAATTAAATTCTTGAAGTAACGAATGTATCATAAAACGACCTCCCGGCTAACTCTCTCCCAGGACTCTCTTCAACGCTGTTACTATGCGTTCATCTTCGAAAGGTTTAACAATATAATCTGATGCACCTGCCCTTATTGCCTCCATTAAACTTTCCCGCTGGTCTATTGCAGATACCATTATTACCTTTGCATGTTTATCGAATCCAAGGATGTCCTTTAGCCCCTGTATCCCATCCGCCTCTGGCATTATTATATCCATCGTAACTGCATCAGGTTTAAGTTCCATGTACTTACTTAAGGCTTCTCGACCATTTTTTGCCTCCCCAGCAATCTGAAATCCATTTGACTCAAGCACGCCCTTTATTATCATCCTGACAACACAAGCATCATCTACTACTAATACCCGTTTCATTTACACACCTCGATTTTTCCTATTGTTGCTTCGAGAGAACTAATTCGTGGTAAAAGGAAAAGACAACATTCGAGTTCCGTCTTAGATACCTCAAATCGCGTCTCTATCAATAGCAAATCATCTGTAATCATCGCCTCTTCCATAACAAACATCGAAAAAATTGTCCCTGCAAAATCATTCCGCACCGTGGGGGAAGACAGCGATGTCTTTACCCCGAAATCAGAAACCATAACATTAGAAATAGAACTGGCTAATATATTACCAACCTCTTGAACAACGCTCTCTGTGAATTCATTAAATTCGGTTGTAGTGCCGAGAGGCTTCCTCATAAATAAATCCGTCAACCTGAAGACGCCCTGTAGAGGAATCAAAAATAATAGCTTCAACGGCACATCACCTTCAAGACTAACAAACGCACCTGAGACCTCACGGGGATTTTCGTTCATCTGTTCTGTTATCTTGCTAATATCTATTACGGACGCCCTCACCATCTCAATCTTTGCGCCCGTTTTAAGCGTCTTGGACAAGGTTCTTGAAGCATGGTCTATGCTCAACCCAAAGATTATATTAATTACCCTTAGATGATTTTCTGTTATCTGCACGGCTATTCTCCTAAAAACCCCTCACCCTAACCATCTCCCACAAGGGGAGATGGAACTTTTCGCTCCGCATAATTAGTATTCTTCAGGCGCTTCACCAAAAATACCGCAGGTGATTTTACCTGTATTTGTGTCAAAGAGTATCTGATACCCCTTATTACCACCAGTTCTGTGGGCAAGGATTCTGATATCTTCCTCTTGCAAAACCCTGCGCACCTCATCCTCATTCCTTCTGCCAATGTCAAACAAAGGATTTCCCACCAAGAACATGCAAGCGCCACCAAAAACCTTGGCAGTAAGTGAAGCCCTGCACGCCCCAGCATTGTTAACCATATGGTCAATCATTACAGATATGCCTGAATCCGCATATTTACTTGCCTTTTGAGTAGCATTATTCTCACGTTTGGGTAGCATTATATGGAGAAGCCCTCCGATCTTTGTAGTAGAATCGTAAAGGGCTACTCCAATACAAGACCCAAGAAGCGTCTTCAAGAGTTTTGGAGCCCTTACAATCTTATAATCACCCACGCCTACGGTTACTACATTGCTATTCGCCACATTGATGGGCATTTTTATCAATAAAGGTCGGTTGAATTAATTTAACCAATTCAGTCAGTAAAACTAATACGACATTTTGATTCAAATTTGCTTAATGAAAATCTTTTCTACACAGTCAACGTTTACATCCCTGCTTACAATCTCTTTTTCCTCATAGGTACAAAAGATAATAAACAACGCAAAGGATTGACTATCATCTTCGACCTCGTTCACAGTTGGCCAGAGCCTTATGATTTCACCGAGTTTGTTCAACTTGTTCTCTATAAGCATCACCTTCAGGGATTTTGCTGGAGTCTTGGGCTGGAAGTCAATCTTTATGAAGAATATCCTCCCACCAGCCTTGCGGGTGTCTTCCACGATTCTTAATTTCTCTTGCGACAGGTCCCCTATAAGTAGTGGTCCCCGCTGAGAAACGCCTGCCGTATCACAATTCATATCTCCTGTATCCATCTGTCCAACTGTTGTAGGGGTATGGTTTCCCTGCCCTTCTTGGTAGGGCGAGGAAACCTCGCCCCTACACTGCTAATTTTCAACAAGGGCCTTTTCTTCCGCTATCTTGGAAAAGGAATCATCCGTGCCCTGCTCCGACACGTTCGCTCCGCTCAGTGCAGGCTTAATGCCGTTACGTTCATTTGAGGCGGATAAACGGCTGGATTGCCTGATGGCACGAGTAGGGGCAGGTTTTAAACCTGCCCCTACATAGCCATTAGTCCCAACCACAGACGATATATCCTTTATCAAACCCGTAAGACCATTAACCTCTCTGAATAGTTCCTCGCTGGCTGATGCCGTTTCTTCTGCATTCACAGCATTTTGCTGGGTAACCGTATCCATCTGCGACATCGCTTTGCTGACTTGAGAAGTTCCCTGTGCTTGCTCCTGAGAAGCGGCTGCAATCTCACTAATCAGATTGGTAACCTTCTTAACATTTGTAACAATTTCCTGTAACGCACCACCACACCTTTCTGCAAGTCCGGCGCCAGCGTCTGCCTTCTGCACGCTGTCCTGAATTAGTGCGGCTGTATCCTTTGCGGCAACTGCGCTCCTCTGGGCAAGGTTACGTACTTCCTCCGCTACAACGGCAAATCCTTTACCGTGTTCTCCTGCCCTTGCCGCCTCCACAGCAGCATTTAAGGCAAGCAGATTGGTCTGAAATGCTATACCGTCTATTACCTTGAGGATGTCCGCTATCTTTTTACTGCTGACGTTAATCTCTTTCATAGCACTGTTCATCTCTGTAACGATTTGATTGCCTTTCTCAGCAGAACCATTACAAAGGGTAGCTAATTGGACCGCCTCTTTTGCGTTATCTGCATTTTGCTTCACCATGGAGGACATCTCCTCCATAGTAGCAGTGGTTTCCTCAATAGACGCCGCCTGCTCTGTAGTACCGCGTGAAAGAGTCTGGCTGGAGGCAGAGATTTGCTTCGACGCTGAAGCCACCCTATCAGAGCCTGCTCTTAAATTATCTATTACACGACAAAGCATTCTTGCTAAAGGACGTATGACTAAAACCCACCCTAAGGCTATAACCAGACCGTTGCACGCTACGATTCCTAAATTCAACCACCATTGAAAATTTACCTTCTTTCGTGCCACGTTTTCATACACACCAACAGCCTCATTCGTCACCTTAAAAAAGGGTACACTTTGGGAAGAAACGACACTCAATGCGTTTTGAAATGAAGGGCTTCCCGGGTCCTCTTTTAAGATAATATCCATATTCTCCTTAACATTATTCCAGATGTTTTTAATTTCTCCAAGCTTTGCCATAAATTCTCTATCAGTAGCAGGAGGTAATTTTAACTCGGCATCCCCGTTAAGTAATCCATTATGTAAACGTTCAAACAATGCAAGCGTATCTTTAAGCGAATTTTTAGATTCCTCAACCTCACCGCCTCGGGCTAAAATAAGCGCTTCTTTTGTCATCTTCTGCGACGACACACGCAGTTTGCCAGCAGTGTTTATTATTTTGCCATCGCTTTCCTGGTCGCTGGCAAAAAAAACAACCATATTTCCAATATTCAACGCAAGCAATGCACTAAATATCAGTAAAAACTTACCATTAACGCCTTTCATATCCAACCCCCTCAGATTAAACTATAAAAAAAATCAACCAGCATGATTATTTAAAAGTCTTTAAACACATCTTTATCCATAGGGATTACTTCTTCTGGTTTCCGCAAAGAATGTTTGTTGGAAAAAAGCAAGTCCCGACCCAAGGCTTTCAGCCTTGAGTGCCCGCTTGCTTTTTTCCCTCCATTATCACCACCATTTCCTTTAGGACGTGAGATAAGTTTCTCTATCTCACGTCCTTTAGGCTTGCCCGTCCCGGTTTTTCTTTCAGACGACTTGACGTACTCCGAGGAGATTGTTCGCCAAGGCGAATCTGCCTCAGGCATGACTTCGCCTTTAGCTCGCAATGACGATTCAGCAGTTTCACTACAAGCCTCCGGCCCATGTTCAGAAGATTCAGCAGAAGTCTCGGTAATTCCCTTTTTCTGAACGATTTCTGGTTCTTGCATAGACCGCTCTTCTTTTTTAATTCTCTCATCAGTTCCGCCAATCTCTGCGTCAATCTTCTCTACCAGAGCCATTAAATTCTTTGCTTGAGCCGAAAGCTGATGACTGGAGGATGCAGTCTCCTCAGCGCTTGAGGCATTTTGCTGGGTAACCTGTTCCATTTCATTGAGCGCCTTGCTCACCTGAGCTACACCCTGGGACTGTTCCTGGGATGCAGCAGCAATTTCATTAATAAGGTTGGCTACCTTCTTAACATTAGTAACAATTTCCTGTAGTACCCCTCCACATCTCTCGGCAAGATTGGTGCCGACATCAGTCTTTTGTACACTGTCCTGGATTAAAGAAGAGGTATCCTTTGCGGCATTTGCACTTCTCTGGGCAAGGTTTCTAACCTCCTCAGCCACTACGGCAAAGCCCTTACCGTGTTCACCAGCCCTTGCCGCCTCAACTGCCGCATTTAGTGCAAGCAGATTGGTTTGAAATGCTATGCTATCTATTACTTTTATAATATCGGCTATTCTCTTACTGCTGGTGTTAATCTCCTTCATGGCTCCATTCATCTCGGTAACGGCTTGGTCTCCCTTCTCAGCAGAACTGGTACAAAGGGTGGAAAGTCGGGCTGCTTCCCTTGCATTATCTGCATTTTGCTTTACCATAGAAGACATCTCTTCCATCGAAGAGGATGTTGTTTCAAGCGATGCCGCCTGCTCATTTGCCCCTTGTGAAACACACTGACTCAATGCAGAAATCTGACTTGAAGCAGAAGCAACCTGACTGGCTCCCCCAGTCAAACCTTCAAAAAGCACCCTGAATAGTCTGGTTATACTCGTTAATATAAGAACGCAGAGGGCGATTCCGCCACCTACGCCAATAAGCACTAAAATAGTCAAGAACAGGAACGACGATTTATACTTTTTTACAGAGTCCTGGTAAAGTTTTTTTGCGACGTTATCACATACGCTAAGCATCGTTGTAGCGGCGGCAATAGCTGGAGGGAACTTTGGTCCAGCCTCCTCTCTTTCATTCCTCCTTGCCATCTGGTTAAGACTCCATCTATCCTTCCCCTCTCTTTGCATCTTGGCAGACTTGCGCGCTGCATCAGCCACGGCTTGGGTAGAAGAGACATACGCCTTCCAGCCATTCTTCACCACACCTAATTGGTCCTTCTCTTCTTCATTCAGACCAATTTCCTCAAACATCTTCAAATTCTCTTCCACTGAGCCCATACGACTTCGAATCATTTCATGACATGCTTCCCTTGTTAATAAATTACTTGCATTTAACATATTAAGTAAATCCATACGCACATTTATTATGGCGAACTTTACGTTGTTCAAATACGTAATCCACCCAATTCTGACTATCTGGTTTGATGTGTCTATCAAATCATCTATAGACTTTATTGCGAAAGTGTATTTCGCATTTGCATCTTCTTTACCAAATTTTTCTATCTCCAGTTCGATGGTCTCACCATCGAGCGATGTGGCTGACTCTATTGCTTTTGAAGCGGTCTTCTGCGCAACGGCAAAATACTCATCCAATTTCTCCTTGAAGGAGGCAAGCGCTTCTTTCTCTTCATCCGCAAGATTTGTTGATGCAAAGCGTTTCAGGTTTTCTTCAATGTCCTCTCTCCTCTTCTGTATATCCGCTGCAATGGCATGTCTTGTATCTAAATCTGTATTGCTCATGAGGGTTAAGATGTCCATTCTGACGTTAATAATATCAGCCTTAACATTCGACAAATACGTAACCCCAGCAACCCTTACAACATTACTGGAAACATCTACCATGTCGTTCAATGACTTCATCATAACAGTATATTTTGAACCCACATCTTCAATAGAGTCCTTTTTAGCCTTTTCTTCAATAGCAAGGGTATCTTCAGCCTCCAATGCCGCAATTGCCTTATCAATACCGCTTTGAGCAGAAGACATATAAACCTGCCAC
>JACQHT010000137.1 GCA_016198835.1 Planctomycetota bacterium
AAATACCAGATTATTGACCTCTCAGATAACCTGGAGGATTATGACTACGGTGGCAAGTTAGGCAAGCACAAAGTAAATAAGGACTGGAAATCAGCCGATTTCCGCATCTCTTTCGCCAAGAATAAGACGCACTCCTACTCTTTCTATACCCTGACCATTAAGAATATCTACGGCGCTCTCCCCATGGAGTACAAATACAAGGTCTATCACTATGAGATGGGGGACATATACGAACCTACCATTGATTATATAAAGGCATTTCCCATACATTTCGGTTTCATAGACGCTGTGGTCAGCGCTGATGGTCCTTTTGGTATCTTTGCAGACCCATATCCCCAGCTTACCATGACAATTATTGGAGGAGAGGATATTGTGGCTGTGGACTGGGTTGGTGCGTCCAAAATGGGCATAGACCCCATGCTCTCCAAATTCATGCAGGAGGCCGTAAAAGCCTTTGGTAAGCCCAGGATAAGTGTAAAAGGGAACGGACAGCTTTATAAGTTCTGGGCTAATACCCCAAGGATAGCCAGCTTTGTCTCACACGAAATGCTGGACAGGCACTACACCTTTGGCTACCCAGTTTACTACATAATGAGCGAAATGGACACCAAGGCTTTTCCCATTAAGCCCTCGAAGTCTGCCTTCTTGAATAAACTCCGTCCCATGTTTGCTAAAGCGAGGGGAATCGTCTACAAGAATCCCCATAAACCACCCTCGTGGCTCCATGAGTTCATAAATAAGAATATCCTAAAGCTGTGGGAGTAGAAAATAAATATTCTTGCTTTTGAAGCTAAAAAAGGAGCTTAAAAATGACAATAACAGAGGAATTTCCATTAATAATAAGCCCGAATTTAGGTTGTCCTCAGATTATATCTTTAACCGAGGGCAATAATGGCGAGCCTATTTCCGTTATTGTTGCTTCAATGGATGCCCGCCTTGTTAAGAGTACAAACTGGAGCCTAATCCCGTCTACTTCTAATCAATACGAAGGTCTGAATCAAATCCCATTAGTCCAGGAAGATGTGCTGGAAATTCCACAGACTTCTGACCTTCCATCCTCTGTAGACGAAACTAAGGAAATCGTCAGCCAAGAACTACTCATAAACGTCCTTGGGGGCGGCGCCCATATCTTTAAAATTAAGCTTTCCATTTCTGAACCTGACCCATCAAAATTACTTAGAAAGGTAGGGGACGGTCTTAAACCCACCCTCTATGACCTGTGCCTGGAAGAACGTGTCTTTCAGAGGAAACTTCATGCCGTTTGTCTTGTTGAGTCCAAAGACAACGACCTCCGTTTTATCCACCTTACTGACCTTCATCTGAGTAGAAGAAATGACCTTATCAACGACGAGGTATCTTCTGCAGTTGGACCAATACATGGATTTAACAACTTTAATGAGAAAATGAGGAAATTCATCAAGGATGCTAATGAACTCGCAGATAAAGGAGAACTGGATATTGTGCTTCTTGGCGGAGACCTGGTGGATTTTGTGAATCATGGTATAAGCGATGGTGTGGTCGAGAACGACAACAACTGGCAGGTCTTCATAGAGATTATGACAGGAAGAGGTCATGAACCAAGAAGGGAAAATTCTGGCATCAGGGTTCCTATCTTTACTTCTACGGGGAACCACGATTGGAGGCTTCATCCTTACGATATTGCAAATGCAGCCTCTACCTTTGGAATAGATAAGGCTCAAGCAGAGAAGTTTGACTTCGAATATTATGATAGCATGGAGAAGCTTAATGCAAAGAAGGAGGATATCTACGAAAAGATTATAAAAAAAGGGTCGCCTATATCAAAGGAGAACGTGCTCCATGCATCATTAAAATGGGTTCTGAGTTATTCGGAGACATGGCAGGCAAGGGCATTGGTTCCTATAGTATCGTGGATTCTATCCACCCTTTTCCCTGTTATTCAAACCTTTTCACTATGGTCTGGCATAATCTGCCTGATTATCGCTACATTGTTGCATTATATTATAAATTTACTTCTGGCTCGAAAGGTCAGAGATATGGTAACCCATGCTGTGATTCCTCTCGAGGCAGGTGTACATGCCTTGCACTATTATTTTCTTCATGTTAACCCTTATTTCAACTATGCCTTTTCTTTTGGTTCTAACTATTTTATCATGATGGATACAGGACCCGACTGCTTTATCGGACAGTATTTCTGGGATGAGGGGAATAAAAAGAGGGGCCGTATGAGTGTCAGGGACAATATTCTGGGTGGTTCGCCTGATAGCATGGCATTTTATCCTGCCAATGAGTATTATTCGTACGGTCAAATTATCTGGCTGGAAAGAGTTCTCAAGGCCATAGAGTTGGAAAGCAAAAAAACGAGGAGGATATTTATATGCCTCCATGCACCTCCTATTAACGTTGAGAATATACCTGCTATTCCACCTAATAGTAATGAGGTATTTTTGGAAAAAGGACGGATTGATATAAGATACGGAACAATAAACCATTTCTTAAGCCAGTTTTTCCACCTTTGTCTGGGGCGCAAGGAAAATAAACCGGGGGATTATGTACCTATTGTGGATATGGTCTTTTCTGGCCATGCCCATCAGAAGGTTGAATTCCGGATTGCTTGGAACCAACACCCGCTTATCTATTATGGTAAATATTCGAATACCATTACGGCAAGTAATTTTAATAATAAAAGACCTTTCATTGTCCAAACCGCTGCATGTGGTCCGTTAAATACCAATTATTCCAGTCCACCGTATTTTAGGACGGTTCATGTGGATAGGAACGGAGACGTTCTTAAGTTTGGATAGAGTAAGAAATTTTAGGTATTATAACATTTTGTCCATGCCATCCACTTTATCCACCCATGAGTCAATTCATCAGCCATGCTAAACCAACGAAACCTTATTTCACAATAAGCTTATTTCTTGTTTACTTCTGGCATCATATTTGTTACCATAATCAAGTTACTTAATGTTGTCTTGCAACACCAGATTTGTGAGAAGAAGTGGTTGCAAGAGAAAAACAAGGAGGCATAAACCATCAATTCCCCAACGAAAAAGAAATTGTGGAGTAGAAGACGTTTTTGGATAATCGTAGCCTGTGCTGTTACTTTTACCATCGTGACGCTTGCTGGCGGAGCTTATATCTTCAGGCACCGCCTTCAAAGAAAAAGCCCATTTGAAAGGGGTGTAATCTATGCGAGGATGCATAGACACATGGAGGCGGTAGCCGAGTATAAAAAGGCGATTGCCAATAATCCAGACAACTCTAACATCCATTATTATCTGGGACTTTCGTTCTTCAATCTCAACCAATACGAAGATGCGCTGACAGAGTTTAAAACTGCCATTAATATTAACCCTAACTTTTCTGAAGCAGCGCTTCAAATGGCGTTTGTTTATTTTACACTTGGGAATGAGGCAAAGAAGCAGGATACAGAATCTCCTCTCGTGCTCAAGCATTATGCGAAAGCAGAAGAGGTTTGCAATGAAATCATCCAGAAAGATGAGAAATGCGTAAAAGCTTATGAAATGCTGGGTTATATTAATATCGCAAGGGAAAGATATGATGATGCTACAAGCAATTTCAAGAAAGCCATAGAGATTGACGCAAAATCAATTTCCTCTCACGTTGCGCTTGTTAAACACTATATGAGCATTGGAAGAATTGATGAAGCCGAGGACCATTGTGTACAATTTCTTGAAAAGACCGCCCCCGAATGCAATGACATTCGCTTAATCCTTTCAGGCATCCGTGAGCGGCAGGGTAGACGTGATGATGCCATTACCGAATTAAAAACAATCATAGAAAAAGAACCACGGAATTTAAATGCCCATATTCAACTC
>JACQHT010000131.1 GCA_016198835.1 Planctomycetota bacterium
ATTCCATCTATAGGACTTTACATATTGCTCGGCAGCCCATTCATATTCCTGAAAAAGGAAGCCTGAGTATATCTCTGCTATCTCGAATGCCGCATCATCTGCCTTATCACTTTCAGGATACTCGCTTATTATCCTGCTGAAATCCTCAAGCGCCGTGGTCTGTTTTGCCTTTTTGTTTATTATGTCGTAAGAGTCTTTCAGGGTTTTACCTTCCTCAAAGAGCGCATTTGCCTCAGGAATATCCTGGCTCGGGTGTACGTTTTTTTCATTTGCAAAGAGAAGGCTGTATAATGGTTGCGGAGACCTATCAAAACCTTCGAGTTCCTTTTGTGCAGCGCTCAAACGGGTATGGTTGCCAATTGTCTGATAAAATTGCACTAACTCTCCAAGAGCCTTCCTGTAAATCTTTCTTGTTTTATTTACGTTGGTAAGTAATTGTTCTTCTCTGGATGAAGTATCGTATGCAGGGTACTGTTTTTTACATGAGGCGCATAATTTTTCACCTGGGGCAGTTTTTTCAAAACACATCTCACAGTTTTCAGCCCAGACCGTGCATTGGATACAAAATAGGCACGTGAATATAATCAGCGACACATAGTATTTCACATTTTTCTCCTTTATAGTTCATGGCTCGTAGCTCATGGCTGATAGTACCTGCTGTACTATGAACCATTCGCTATCAGCTATTAGCTCCGTTGCGATGCCTTTCTCATAAGACTTTTTGCTCTTTCAGCAAGGTCGTTTAGCTCGTTAGAGCGTCTAATGACCTCTTCTCTTTCTGCCCAGCGATGGTCACGGTAAGAAGCCATACTATTCCCTATGTTCTCAATCACGCGGTCTATGACCTTACAGAGTTCCGATGTCAGAAAATCTGAAAACCTTTCTGGCAGGGCATCAACCCGCTTAAATAATTCTCTGCGGAAAGTCCTTCTTTTCTTTGGGATAATGATGAATCCAATCCCTGCAATGATACATGCAAATATGCTTACAGTTAGATTTGGACCTCCCCAGGAAAACAGTGATGTGAAGCCGATACCAGAAGCAATGGCAAGTCCCTCGATAATCAGGAAGTTCATAAGACCGCTCTGAGCCGTACTTCGTATCCTTTCTCCTTCGCGTATCGCATCGAGCTCTCGATATTCTTTTGAGTGCTCTTTCAGGGTTGCAGTGAGTTCTTCTTTTCGGTCTTCGTAGTGATGACTGAGATGTCCTTCCGATGCGCTTCCCAGCCTGCGTTCCCGGCTGATTTCTGCTTCGATATAATCATGAGCCATTTCCCATAATGAACGGGTATTTCTTGTAACATAATCAACGGCATCGCTAATTATTCGGTCAAGTTCTGAGAGTGGGTTTGCAATATTGAAGACATCACGCTTGAATCTTTCATCTATCTTTTCACGAGCAAACATTGTTGCAATAAGCATCCTTGTCGTCATGTTATAGGATAAGAAGGTATCTATCTTTTCTTTAAGTCTGGAGAAAACCAATGGTATGTCCCCTTTATATTTGAGTATATATTCCCTCATCTCTCGTTTCTTATTTTCAATACGTGCCTCGAGGCGTTCGACGCTTTTTATATGAGTATTGTAAAGTGCAACCTTTTCTTGAAGGTCTTGTTTGAGTTCGTCAAATACACCAAGAAGGAATCTCAACGGGCTCGAGAGTTTAAATTCCAATTTTACAGCCAAATCTAACTTTTCGAAGACGAACTCTTCGACCTCTTCTATCTTGCTTTTTTGCTTAAGTTTTATATCACCGCTGGTCTTGGCACGACAAGCCTCGAGGGCTGAAACAGTTAGAATCTTTGGCTCAAAGCCAAGAAGCTTATAACAATTCTTTTCGATAAAAGTAATAATTTCATTCAACTCGGTATCGTTCTTTAAATCAATTTTATTTAGAATAATAAGGACCTTTCTACCCCACTTCGTCCTGAGAAATTCAAGAAACATCCTCTCGCTATCGCTAAGTGGACTGTCGCTCGAGGTGATGAACAGGATAAGTTCTGCACGATGGACAAAGTCTTCTATAAGATGACTTTGTTCACGCATGATGGAGTTAGTGCCCGGCGTGTCAACAAGGGTAATTTCCTTGAGCGCTTCGAGGGGGTAGCTTATGCGACAGAGATGGTCGCTTATGCCATCCGAGGATATTTCTTCACCGTATGTTAAGAGGGTGATTTTGTCGGTAGTAGGTGTAGGACCAACGGAAACCACGTTATCGCCGAGAAGGGCGTTTATAAAACTCGACTTTCCTGAATTGTATTCGCCTGCCGCAATTATATAAAATGGTTCGCGCATCTGGATAGCCATATCTACAACCTTTCTTTCAATCGCTGCGTTCCCGATGCGGTTAAAGAATTTTCTTGCGTCCTCAAGCAGTTCTCCTACTTGAGTAAAGGTTTCGTGTTTTTCTATCTTGTCCGTAACGCTAAGCATATTAAATGCGAATTATACTATCTTAGTAAATGATTTGTCAACTAAAACCCGCCTCAGAACACAGATATTCAGATTACAGAGCACAGAAGGACAGATTACAGACAGTCAGATTTGTAGAACGCAGGCAATTACCGTCTGTTGTCTGAATGTCTGTCATCTGTTGTCTGTATTATATGTTACGATAGGCATGCGTCAAGAAAAATTTTCTAAATTTCGCCGTAAAGGGGACAGATTTATTTATTGACACAAAAAGTGATTTGAGTAAAATGGTTCCATGCCAAGAATCCCGCGGGTTGTATTACCTAATTATCCCCACCATGTCGTTCAAAGAGGGCATAATAGGCAGATGGTTTTTGCAACTGACGAAGATTACCTTTACTACCTTAAGAACCTTAATGAATGGAAGAAGATTTTGGGGTGTAAGGTTTATGCTTATTGTCTTATGACAAACCATGTTCACCTGATAGTAGATC
>JACQHT010000136.1 GCA_016198835.1 Planctomycetota bacterium
CAACAAAAGCGCTGGAACAGGGCGCCAGTTCCTATATTTTAAAACCCCTTTCTTTAAGCGAATTACACTGTATTGTTCAAAGAGAGTTCAAAGTTATTCCGCAATCTGAAATCCGCACTCCGCAATCCGCCTCAGGCGGATTGCAACAGCCTTTGGAACGTTTAGCCACACGGATTGCCCACGAGATTAATAACCCTCTAACAACTATCTCCGGCCATCTTCAAATGCTTATTGCAGATGCCGGGGAGAAGAACCAGAATTTTCGTGTTTACGCCATAATGGAGGAAGAAGCACAGCGCATTGCTGACCTTGTAAAGAATTTGCTAACATTCGCCCAACCGATGGATTCTGACCAAACACCCGTTGACTTAAATAGCCTTTTAAAAGAGGTGCTGACTCCGCTTACTAAGGATGAACTAAATGCAGGTATTATTGTAACCCAGAATTTACAACCTGATTTACCAAAAATCAATGCCAACAGCAAGCAATTGAAACTCTCTTGTAAGAACATAGTTAACAATTCAAAAAGGTCTATGCGTGGCAAGGGTAAACTCGAGGTTGTGACAAAGGCACAAAATTCTAACCTTGTACAGATAAGTTTTAAGGACACAGGCCCGGGAATTCCTTCAAATATAATCGGTCGGATTTTTGACCCGTTCTATGCAATTAATAATGGGGGAGAAGAGACGGACCTGAGCCTTTGCGTTTCCTACAGAATTATCAAGAACCACGGCGGCGCTCTATCAGTAGAGAGTGAAAAAGGCAAAGGCACTACATTCACCATTACCCTGCCAGTAAATAATGTTTCCTCCGCCTCATGCGGGCCAAGGAATAACTGTAATGTATGAACAAACAAGAATACTTGTAGTTGATGACGAACCGAGGATATGCCAATTTATCAAGGAACTCCTCGAACGCGAACAGTACCGGATTGACACTTCTCTTTCGGGGATTGAGGCGCTTGATATGATTGAAAAATGCGATTATCAGTTGCTGATTTCTGACCTGAAGATGCCAGGGATGGATGGGTTTGAGTTAATAAGGCAGGCAAAAAAAGGCAGACCTGATATGGCAACCGTGATGATTACAGGTTATGCAACCGTTGAAAACGCAGTCCTTGCCCTGAGGTTCGGCGTTGATGATTATATAACAAAACCTTTTAATATTAACGAACTTAAGAAGGTTGTAAAGCAGACGTTAAATACCCGCCAGATGGCTATGGAAAATAAGGAACTCTTTCATCATCTGAAAGAAGCAAATATTGAACTTTCTTTCCATAAGCAGAAGTTAACCGGTAAGGTGGAGGAAGTGAGCCAGCATTTATATGAATGCAATAAGAGGCTCAGGCAACGTGTAAATGAACTCGCCACGATAAACCAGATTAGCAAGGCAATCACTGCGGTATTAGACCTGGAGGAGTTACTCGGACTCTGCTTAGAACTGATTAACGACCGGCTCGAGGTGAGCCATAGTTCCGTGATGCTCCTGGATGAGAAAACCGATGAGCTTATTGTTAAGGCGGCAAAGGGGTACAGGCGTGAGCAAATTATAGGCGTAAGGGAGAAGATAGGCGAAGGAATTGCTGGATGGGTTGCAAAACATAGAGAGCCTGTGCTTGTGATAGATATAGATACCGATTCAAGATTTAAGGCTAAAAACCGCTTGCCTTATAAGACCAAATCATTTGTCTCTTCACCACTTTCAATGAACAAGAAGCTTCTGGGGGTTATAAATGCGGTGGATAAGTTGTCCGGAGAGGACTTCTCGGAATCCGATGTCAGTCTGCTCGTTACCCTTGCGGCGCCTATAAGCATAGCCATGGAAAATGCCAGCCTTTACGAAACACTCGAGGAAAACTGTTTTAATACGGTTAAGGCGCTTGCTTCAAGCCTTGATGCAAAGTGTCCCTATACCAGTGGACATTCTCAAAGGGTAACGGATTATGCCTCAAGGATTGCAGATACGCTAAACCTGGCAAAAAAGGAAAAAGACATGCTCCGCTACGCAGCGCAGCTTCACGACATCGGCAAGATTGGAATCTCGGAGAGCATACTAAACAAGCCGGGCAGGCTCACAACCGGTGAATTTGATAAAATAAAGCAGCATCCCGTTACAGGGGAGAAAATCCTTGAGCCATTAGATTTTCTCAAGGATATCAGACATCTGATAAGGAATCATCATGAGCACTGGGATGGAAGCGGTTATCCCGACGGCTTAAAGGGGCATGAAATTCCCCTCCTGACAAGGATTATGACCGTTGTAGATGCCTTTGACGCAATGACTTCAGAAAGGCCTTATAGGCCAGCAAAACCCAAAAAGGATGCGTTATCAGAACTTAGCAATTTTGCAGGACGACAGTTCGACCCTGAGATTACCCATGCCTTTATACATAGCGAGGAAGCCTAATTTTTTACGGTTTCATTGGTCATATTTTTACCTGCCATGAAAGGAGTTTAGATTACAATGACTAAGAACTTGACGTTTATTATGTTGCTTGGTATTTTGCTTTCCACTGGTGGTTGTGCGGGTGCGCTGTTAGTAGGAGGCGGTGCCGGTGCTGGAACTGCCGCCTATATAATGGGAGA